>JAGGVW010000063.1 GCA_021157805.1 bacterium | reverse complement strand
TGTTTATTAAATTTAGAAGAATTACAGTATATATATTACTTATTTTTCACAGAGTTAAGGATTAAATTATGGATGCTAAAGCGGAAACTCAGGTTAAATACCCCATTCTCTATCTTGTATATTGTAATGCCTTTTCTCTTACATTTGTAAACCCATTGAATAATTACATTATATATATTTTTCGCAGAGTTAATGCTTAAGAGATTGTAAAAAGGTTGATACCCCAGAATATAAAAATTAAAGAAGAAACCAATCTTAAATAAATTCTGAAAGATGGTCTATTAAAAAATTTCCATAAATATGGAAAGAAAAGACATAAAGAAAGTGGACCAAATGTTGCTCCCGTGCCAAAAAGAAATCCAGAAATAATTCCAGAAAGAATACCTTTACTTACATAAAAAACATAAAAACTAAAACCTATAAGAGGACCACATGGGATAAGTCCATAAAATAAACCGAGGAAAAAAGTGGGAATTTCAAATTTTTTGTATTTTTTACTACAAAACTTCTTACCTGATTTAAAGAAAAACCATATCCCATATAAAATTAAAAAAATTCCTCCAGCAAAAAAAGAGTATTTACTTTCTGTAAAACTTTTTAAGAGGGAATGGGAATAAGAAGCAAGTCCACCATAGAAAGTATAGGTCAGAACTTTCCCTGAATTAAAAATAAGCCCCTTCAAAAATCCTGATTTATAATTTAAACTCCCCTCTCCTACTACAGGAAAAAGTAAAATTCCACAACTTAAAAGGCAAAAAGAAAAACCAACACCAATGCCTGAAAGAAAAAAGTATAGGTATAATTTCATTTAAATTCACTTTCACTAAATACTTCTGCCTGGAATGTATAAAGTTCTGTTTCAGCGTCTTTCCAGGCATCTGGAGAAAGTCCTGCCTTTTGCCAGCATAACTGCCTTAAAAATTCTTCTTTACTCCAACCAGTTTCTTCCGCTACCTGGGGAAGAAAAACTCCCTGATGAAAACCTCTTTTGACAATAACTCCATCCCTTCCTAAAACAATATCATCAGCACTTTTAACTCTTTTTGGAATAGTTAAAACAGATATTTCAATTTCTATATCTTTAAGTTCATCAAAACTGACAGGTGAAAACCTGGGGTCTCCAGTTGCTGCTTCAATTGCCATTTTTCTTACTGCTTCAACAAGTGGAGCGACTGGATAAATATAACCTATGCACCCTCTTAAATGTCCATTCTTCTTTAAAGTAACAAAAACACCTCTTTTTTCTTTAAAAACAGGGTCATTTTCTTTTATTTCAGGAAGTTTCTTTTTAGAAAGATAATATTCAAGTGTTTCTCTTGCTATTTTTAAAAGTTTTCTTTTTTGCTTTTCAGTAAGCATCCCTTCCTCCTTTTTCTCACTTTTCAAAACCACTATTGCACCATACCCAACAACATTTTTCTTATTCCCTGTAATTTTTGCAGAAGTTGAATAATTTAGCACTTTTACCTGATAATGTCCCATCTTCTCTGCAATTTTTAACATAATAATAATAGCAGCATCTCCACATGCCTCAATTTCTTTTCTCTCTTTCAATTTTCTATATATTAAAGGGATATTCTTTTCTTTTAAATATTTGAAAAACAGATGGTCTTTCTTTTCTGCAATTGCTTCTGGATAATAGTGAGAAAGGTCAGAACTAACAATAAAAATTATATCTTTTCTATTTCTTACAATTTTATAAACTGTGTCTGCAATACTTTTAACATTCTGGATGTTGATATCACCAAGTAATATCGGAAAAATTTTAAAGTTATTACAAACCCTCTGTAAAAATGGAATTTCTACTTCAATAGCGTGTTCCACATCCAAAAGAGTATGATTTATATGAAAGTTTTTCTCTCTATAAAATTCCTTAAAAAGGTTTTTATCTATTTTAACTTTTCCAAGGGGAGTTAACCAGATATCTCTGTCATCAATTATTGCCTCTTTAAAATATGCATGATGACTTTTTCCAAGAATTATAAATGTTTTGTTCTTCATCCCTTCAAGTAGTTTAAAAGAATATGCTGCTGTCTGACCTGAATAAATATAACCAGCATGAGGAGCAATAACGCCAATTATTTTATTTTTATTTATATTTTCTTCTTTAACATTTTTCAAAAAACCATCTATCATTTTTGAAAGAACTTTTTTATTCGCTGGATAAAAACTCCCTGCAAAAGATGGTTTTCTTATTGTTTCTGAAAAAGAGAAGGTGGAAAAAAGAAAAAGTAAAAAAACAAGTTTTCTCATTTTTCCCACACCCCCTCAATTTTTTTACCGCAATATTTACATTTACCTTTAACAATATTGTTTTCCAGAACAGTAAAACCAACTCTCTTTATAAGGAGTTTACCACAATAAGGGCAATATGTATTTTCATATTTTGTTCCTGCAACGTTTCCAATATAAACATATTTCAATCCAATTTTTTTCGCAACATTATATGCCTTTTCAAGTGTTGAAACAGGTGTTGGTGGTAAAAATTTCATCATATACATAGGGTAAAATCGCGAGAAATGTAAAGGGACATAGTCACCAAGATTTTCTTTTATCCATACACACATTCTCTTTATTTCATCCATATTATCATTATAACCAGGTAAAATAAGATTTGTAATTTCAATCCATATGTTATGTTTTTTTAAAATTTTCAGTGTATTCAGGATTGTTTTCAAGTCACCCCCACACATATTTCTGTAATAATTTTCGTTAAAACCTTTAAGGTCAACATTCACAGCATCAAGATAAGGACACAATTCTTCCAATGGCTTTTGATTTATATAGCCAGCAGTGTGAACAACATTTTTAATTCCCTCTTTTTTTGCAATTTTTGATGTATCAAGCATATATTCATAAAAATTAACCGGTTCTGAGTAAGTGTATGCAATTGAGGGGCATTTATACTTTTTTGCATATTCAACAACTTTTTCTGGAGGAAGATAAAAATTTTTTGTCTCTTCTGGAGAAAACTGAGAAATTTGCCAGTTCTGACAGAATTTACATCTTAAAGAACAACCAGCAGAAGCAATTGAAAGTGCTTCTGTTTTAGGTAAAAAATGGAAAAAAGGTTTCTTCTCAATAGGATCAATTGCAACAGAACAGGGCTTTGAATATCCCATTGAGTAAAGAGTCCCATTTATATTTTTTCTTGCTCTACAGAGTCCATATTTACCATTCGGTATAACACACTTCCTTGGACATAAAAAACATTGAACAAGTTTCCCTGGAAGTTTTTTATAGAAAAGTGCTTCCCTGGGGGCTGAAACAACTGTTAATGAAACCACAAGAATAAAAATTAAAATTATTTTCTTCATAATTTCTTTAACACTTCCCTTATACTTTTACAATGGTCTCCATCCCAGTATATTCTTCCACAATTGTAGCATATTGAAAACATATCTTTTGTATTATAGACATATTCAGGGACCTTTTCTTTTATTTTCTCTTTTTCTATTTTTTCAAGTTTTCTATTACAAACCGAACAGAGATTAAAGAGATTTTTTTCTTTAATTTCAAGTTTAAAATTTTTAACAACTTCCTTTAATTGTTCCAATGTATTTTCCCCTTTGACAAAATAAGTAATGTCAGAAAATTCACCAGTTAATCTTCTGTCTTTTGTCAGAATAATCCTTTTTTCTTTTTCCGCTACCCTTATTAATTCAATCTTTCTGGAAGTGTTGAAATAAAGAGTATCATAACCAATAAATCTCAGCCACCTTGCAAGTCCACCAAGCATTCCATCAGCAATAAATTTTCTCACAATATAATTTTACCGAATTTAATTAACGAAAGGAAACGAAATTTTAAATTAATACCTGTTTAACCGACGCGATTAGAAGGACGGGGTGGCTGTGGAGTTGACTGGAACTGAATGGAAATTATTTCACTCCCTTTTGAAAATAAAACAGGACTTATTTCATCAACAAGTCCCCATTTTTCCCCTTCTTCAGGATTTAATGTTGTTCTTTCAGTCATTGCTTTTATTATTTCTTCTTTACTCTTTCCTGTATTTTCAGAGATTATTTTTGCGATGTTTTCAATATCAATTTTTATTCCTTTCAATCGTTCCTCAATCTGTTTTTCCTCAAGTGCTTCATTTTTAAAATTACCTCTAACTGAATGGAGTAAAAATCTTGCCTGAGGAACTGATAATCTTTTGTCTCCAGCACAAAACATTACAATGCCAATTGAATCAACACTTCCAAAATTGTGAGTTATAATTTTTGCTGGTATTCCTTTAAGGTAATTATAAGCACTTAAACCATGAAATACAGAACCACCAGGAGAGGAAATAAGTATTTTGAATTCATCAATCCCCATTCTTAATTTCTGGTCAACAGCATTTAAAAGAGCATTTACAGTTACATCAACAACAGGAGCAAAAAATTTAATAACTACTTTTCTATTCATTTTCACCTCTTTTTTTGTTATAGTATAATTTAAAAAGAAAGATAAATCAAAAATTTGTAATAATTCTGGAAAATGGAAATAAAATATAGACAAATTGGTGTCATAAAAACTCCTTTTAAGGAGAAAAAGGGGACTCCAATTCAACCAAAAGCAGCAAGAGGAGTAAAAGGAGTTGTTGAAGTTTTTGAAGAGTTTAAAGAAGGATTGAAAGACATTGATGGTTTTTCTCATATTATTTTGATATATCATTTTCATTTAAGTAAAAAATACTCTCTCCTTGTAAAGCCATATATGGA
>JAGGVW010000061.1 GCA_021157805.1 bacterium | reverse complement strand
TTTGAACGTATTTCTCATCCTGTCTGGTTTCAATCACTTGGATGTGTTCTTGGTTTTGACTGGCATAGCAGTGGTTTAACTACAACAACCCTTTACGCTTTAAAAGAAGCACTAAATGAAATATCTGATGAATATGAAATTTTTATTGCTGGAGGCAAAGGGAAAGATGGTTTAAAAACACCGGATGAGATTAAAGATTATTCTGAAAGAAAAGGTATTTCTCCAGAAAAATTGATTTATACAAGTAGAATAACTGCCAAGGTTGATAATATCGCAGTCCAGGATGGTTACCAGATTTATCAGCATTTTTTACTTTTTGATGTAAAAAATAATTTATGGGCCGTAATACAACAGGGAATGAATTCAGAAACTAAAATGGCAAGAAGGTATCACTGGTTGAGTAAAGAAGTTGAAAGTTTTGTTCTAAATCCACATAAAGGAATTTGTGGAAGAAAAGAAAATTTTGTTATAAATCTTGTTTCAAATGAAAATCAGGAGTGTCAAAAAAATTGTGTCCTACTTTTAAAAGAAAAGAAAGAAATTTTATCAACAATGAAAAAAATCCCGTCTCTTTCTCTTCCATATCATCATCAAATCTTCTGGGAAAATGTAAATAAAAAACACCTTGAGAATGTTTTTCTGGAAATATCTTCACGGAAAATAAATGATTTTGAATCACTTCTGGGAATAAAAGGGGTTGGTGTAAAAACAGTAAGAGCACTTGCCCTTTTAAGTGAGATAATATGTGGCAATGAAATAAGTTTTACCGACCCGGTGAGATATTCTTTTGCTCACGGTGGTAAAGATGGGCACCCTTATCCTGTTGATAGAGAAACATATAAAAACTCAATAGATTTACTTATTGAAATTGTAAAGAAAAGCAAAATATCCCCCAATTTAAAAGATAAAAAATTAAAGAAACTATCTTCTCTTCTTTCATAGTCTGCCTGTTGTGTCAAGTAAAGATCTATATAAAATAATAATCCATTGAGACATCAAAAATCTACTCCAACACATTCTCTTATTTTCTTCTTTTTTTATTCTTTCTCTATAAAACAGGTTGTTTTTTAATATCTTAAAAAGATAATTTTGCAATTTAACAATTTGTTTTTTTTCAATTTTACAGATGGTAAAAAAATATTGTATCTAAATGAAGGGATAGGGAAGGGACGGAAAGATATTTTTCACAATTTGATGTTCCCTGGTAAGGGAAAAGGAGGGAATGGTTAGAAGAGATAGTTTTAGAGACAGGACCGATAGAGATGTTGAAGTGAGGGAAAGGATATGTAAGTTGTTGGGGGGCAGACAGGAGAAGAGAAAGAGGAGGGAAAATTAGGCAGGGAGGATTAAGAAGTAAATAGGAGAGTGGATAAAACCCTGAAGGAAAGGGGAATTTGAAAAGGAAAAAGGTAAAAATTGAACACTTGACAGCGGCTTTTTATAGGAGAGTTTTTATGTCTCGATTCGCAGAATTGACATAGAAGGAGAAAATTCATAAAATTTTGATATTGAAAAGGAGCAATGATGAAAAAAAAAGTGTTGTGTATGGGGATTATAGTTGGGGATTTTCTTGCAAAACCAGTTGAGAAAATACCTGAAAAGGGTAAATTAACTCTTACAGAGAGAACTGAACTTCATATAGGTGGCTGTGCTGCTAATACAGGAATTGATTTAAAAAAATTGGGTTGTGATGTTGCGATTGTTGGAAAAGTTGGAAGTGATAACTTGGGAAAATTTTTGATAAATAAACTGAAAGAAGAAGGAGTAAACACAGAGGGAATTAAACTAACAGATAAAATCAATTCTTCAGGAACTGCAGTTTTGGTTCATTCTGATGGGGAAAGGTCTTTTATTCACTCAATTGGGGCAAACGCAGAATTTGGGATTGAAGACATTGACTTTGAGAAGATGAGGGAATTTCACATTTTGCATATTGCAGGGACTTTTGTTATGCCAAAATTTGATGGTAAACCGACGGAAGAAACATTAAAAAGAGCAAAAGAAATGGGGCTTATAACAATTCTTGATACTGTATGGGATGCTGAAGGAAGATGGCTTTCTGTTTTAGAAAGTTCTTTGAAATATGTAGATTATTTTCTTCCCAGTTATGAAGAGGCAAAAATGATAACAGGTAAAGAAAAGGTAGAGGATATAGCTGATTTTTTAATTTCAAAGGGAGTTGAGAATGTAGGGATTAAAATGGGAGAAAAGGGCTCTTTTATAATGAATGAAAAGGAGAAACATTATTTTCCTGCATTAAAAATAGATGTTGTTGATACAACTGGAGCAGGTGATGGATATGTTGCTGGTTTTATTGCAGGACTTGTTAGAGAATATAATTTTGAGAAATGTGGTTTGATTGCAAACCTTGTTGGGGCAAAAATAACAACTTTTGTGGGCGCTACTTCTGGACTCCGTTCCTGGGAAGACCTTGTAGAATTTGGAGAAAAATATGGCATTAAAATATAGTTTCTTCTTTTTATTTTGTTTTTTTTCCACCTTCCTATTTTCTTCTGAAATTGAAAAAGTTTTTTATAAGGCAGATGAGATGAATGTTAATTTTACTGAAGAAGGAGAATTAAAAGGGATTTCTTTAAAGAGGAATGTTGAAATTATATATAAGGATATACATCTTTTCTGTGATGAGGCAGAATTTAATAAAATAACAGGAGAGATATTCTGTAAAGGAAATGTGAAGATAAAATCAGGTATGGGAGAATTTAATGCGGAAAATATTAATTATTCTTTAAAAAATGGAACTGGTTTGCTTACCAGTGCTTCATTTGCATCTACTCCTTTTTACGGGAAAGGAAGAAAAATAGAAAGTTTTGGGAATAAAATAATTATTGAAGAAGGATATATAACTACCTGCGATAGAAAAATTCCTCATTATAGAATCAGTGCCGAAAGGATAATTTATGTTAAAGATAATTATGTAAAAGCTGAAAAGATGAGGTTAGTTGCAGGACGAAATTTTAGTGTTTTTTACTTTCCAAAATTTAAATATCATATAAAAGAAAAACAATCATCAGTTTTTGCAAAGACAATTTATAAGACAAGAATGGGAAGAACTTTTAACATTGACTTTTTCCAGAAAAAAGAAAAGAAAAATTTTTTTACAAAAGAAACTATTTTAATTGGAACAAAGGGAGCAGGACTTGGTTTTGAAGCAGGGTCTAAGAAGAGGAAAAACAATTTCCATATACTCAAGTTTAAAAAATATGATGAGGAAAAAATCCAGCCAGGAGTTATTGGAGAATTTCAGAAAAATTATGAAACAATAGAAGGAAGTGGGAATATAATTTTTGACTGGAGATGGATGTATGATAATGATT
>JAGGVW010000048.1 GCA_021157805.1 bacterium | reverse complement strand
TGAAGAAGATAAAACCATTTCTGAGTGGATAAAAGAAGCAATTGAAGAAAAAATTAAAGAGAGTTGACAAATTTTCTACAAAATGTTATTATAATTATTGAAAATGCCGACAAAAAAAGAAGTAATAAATATTATTCAAAATGTAGGCCTGTGGAATAGAAAAGAAATAGATAGTGCTCTTGAAGAACAGGAAAAAACAGGGCAGCCATTAAGAGAAATTTTTCAAAACAGAGGAATGTTACCTTTTGGTGAAGTATCCCCTTCATTTTATTTTCAGTTAGGGATTGTTCAAAGAGAATTACCACCAAGAGAAATACCGCAGGAAGTTCTTTCTCTTCTCCCATCAAAAATTGTCAAAAACCACAGAGTTGTTCCATGGGAAAAAAGAGCAGATGGTGTGATTGTTCTTGTTACAGATGACCCAATAAATATTCTTGCTGCTGACTATTTTAAAAATCTGATAAACATAGAGGAAATAAAAGATGTAGAAATTCTGGTAACATTTAAAGAAGAAATGGACCAGTTGATTGAAAAATATTATGGTGAAGAAGAGATGGAGGATTTAACAAAAATGCTTCAGGAAGCAAGTAGTGCTACTATTGACCTTGATTTACCAGCAGAAACGGTTGGTGAAGAGGATGAAGAATCTCTTGCTTTACAGGCACCTGTTGTTAAAATAGTAAACTTAATTTTTGTTGAGGCATTGAGAAGAAGGGCAAGTGATATCCATCTTGAACCCCTTGAAAAGAAATTTAGAGTAAGGTTCAGAATAGATGGCGTTCTTTATGAAATTGTTTCACCACCAAAGAGAATTGAAAAAGCAGTTATAGCAAGAATTAAATTAATGGCAAAAATGAATCTTGCCGAGAAGCGACTTCCCCAGGATGGTAGAATAATGCTTGATATAAGTGGAAGACCTATTGATTTTCGTGTATCAACTCTGCCGGGAATTTATGGAGAAAGTGTTGTTTTGAGAATTCTTGATAAAACATCTATGTTAAAGAGTTTAGAAGACCTCGGATTTCTTGAATATGACCTTAAAAGATGGAATGACCTTTTAAGATATTCAGGAGGAATTATTCTTGTAACAGGACCAACAGGGAGTGGAAAAACAACAACTCTTTATGCTTCTTTACAGAAGTTAAATACAATTGATAGAAAGTTGATGACAGTAGAAGACCCTGTTGAATACCAAATACCAGGGATAAATCAGACACCTGTAAATGCAGAAATAGGTTTGACTTTTGCAAATGTTTTGAGAGCGTTTTTGAGACAATCTCCTGATGTAGTTTTAGTTGGTGAGATAAGAGATAAAGAAACGGCAGATATTGCTTTAAGAGCAGCCCTTACAGGTCACCTTGTTTTCAGTACTCTTCACACAAATGATGCTCCAAGTGCTATTACCAGGTTAATTGATATGGGTATGCCACCATTTCTGATTGCTTCATCTGTTCAGGGAGTACAGGCACAGCGACTTGTAAGAGTTCTTTGTCCTCACTGTAAAGAAAAAATAGAACCAGACGAAAAATTGAGGAAAAAGTTGAGAATTAAGGAAGGAGAGAAAGTCAATGTTTGCCGTCCGAAAGGTTGTAATGACTGCAATTTTACCGGTTTTCATGGAAGAATAGCAATTTTTGAGATATTTATTATGAATGATGAGTTGAGAGAATTAACATTGAGAAGAGTTGATGCAGCAACTTTGAGACAGGCAGCAAGAAGAGCAGGAATGAGAACAATGTATGAAGATGGGATTGAAAAAGTTAAAATGGGAATAACAACTCTTGAAGAGGTTGAATCAGTTGTTGGGGAGGTACCAGATGGCTAAGAGAATTGAGGAATTACTTGAAATTGTTGTTAAAGAAGATGCATCAGACCTTCATTTAAATGTTGGACTTCCTCCTATGATGCGACTCCATGGTGGACTTGTAAAAGCAGATAATGAACCATTAACTTCTGAAGATACAGTGAATTATATGAAAGCGATAACTTCAAGAGAACACCAGGAGGAATTACAGAAAGTTGGAGGGACTGATTTTGGTTTTGCTTTTAAAGATGTGGCAAGATTTAGAGTTAGTGTATTTAAAGAAAGGGGAGATATTGCAATGGCTCTGCGATTAATCCCCTATAGATTTTTAACATTCAAGGAGATAGGTCTTGAAGAGAGAACAATGAAATATCTTTTAACAAGACCAAGAGGACTTATTCTTGTAACAGGACCAACAGGGAGTGGAAAAACAACAACACTTGCAAGTATGATTGACTGGATGAATACACATCTTGAAAAACATATAATAACAATTGAAGACCCTATTGAATATTACCATACTCATAAAAGGTCAATTATAACCCAGAGGGAACTTGGTGTTGATGTTCCTACCTTTGCAGAAGCATTGAGAAGGGGTTTAAGACAGGATCCTGATGTATTTCTTGTTGGGGAGATGAGGGACCTTGAAACAATTGAAGCAGCAATTACAGCGGCAGAAACAGGTCATGTTGTTCTCGCTACTTTACATACAACAGGAGCAGCAAGAACCGTGGATAGGATTGTAAATGTTTTCCCTGTTGCTCAGCAGGAACAGATAAGGGTTATGCTTTCTGTATCCATTCTTGCAATTATTTCACAGGTTCTTTTAAAGAGGGTGGATAAAAAAGGAAGAGTTGCTGCTTTTGAGATTATGGTTGCAACTCCATCAATCCAGAATTTAATAAGAGAAAGAAAAACATATAGAATTGTTTCTGAGATTCAAACAGGAGCAAAATGGGGAATGGTTACAATGGATTCTTTTCTTATAAATCTTTTCAAACAGGGAAAAATTGGATTTGATGATGTTATGATTTATTCTTATGACCCTGAATCAGTAAAAGCACAACTTATTGCTGAAGGAGTTATTGATGAAGCAATGGCTGCTGAGTCAATTAAAAGAGAAGGTATTGAAGGTATAAAAAAAGAGAGAGAAAATGGTAGCGAAAAAACTTTTAGGGCAAATGTTGATTGAAGAAGGAGTGATAACAGAGGAGCAATTGAAAATTGCTCTTGCAAAACAGAGAGAAACAGGTCATTTTCTTGGTAGAATTCTTGTTGACCTTGGATTTGTTGATGAAAAGACACTGAAAAGAGTGTTGAGTATTCAGCATGGTGTTGAGATGATTGACCTGAAAAACACCCCAATTG
>JAGGVW010000159.1 GCA_021157805.1 bacterium | reverse complement strand
TTATAGTTGTTGGGACATTTTTAACTATTTTTTACCAGTTAAGGAGAACAAATGCATCCTGAATTTATAAAAATTGGGAATTTTGTAATTTACTGGTATGGAGTTATGGTGGCAACAGGGATTTTTATAGGAAGTTTCCTTTTTCAGAAAATTGCCATAAATGAAGGGTATTCTGAAAAAATAACTTCAAGGTTGATATTCTGGACAATTTTTTGGGCTATCGTAGGTGCAAGGAGTTTACATATACTTGTTCACATCCCGTATTATTACAGACATCCCTTTGAAATAATAAAAATTAGAAATGGTGGACTTGCAGTTGAAGGTGGTATTGTAAGTGGACTTTTTTTTATAATTATTTTCTGTAAGATTAATCGTCTGAAAATAATTAAGACACTTGATTTACTTTCTGTCTTTGTTCCTCTCGGGCAGGCAATAGGGAGAATAGGGTGCTTTCTAAATGGTTGCTGTTATGGGAAAAGGACAAATTTTATTTTTGGAGTTAAATTTCCCCATCTTCCATATAAAGTTCATCCTACACAACTTTATTACTCATTTTCTTATCTTATTCTTTTTTATTTTCTTTTCCTTCTTTATAAGAAAAAAGTAAAAGAAGGAATTATTTTCTCAACTTATCTTATTTCTTTTGCTCTTATAAGATATCTTATTGATTTTTTAAGAGGGGATTTAAAGAATACTTTTCTCTCTTTATATCCAACACAGATTATCGCGATTCCAATATTTTTCCTTGGTGGAGTTTTGTTTGTAATATTTTCTTATAGAAAGGAGGAAGAAGATGGCAAAGTTAATTTTTAATTATCCATTTATGAAGAAGGAGTATGACCTTGAAAAATTTGGTAAAAATGAGATTTATATTGGTAGAATTGAACGCAATGATATTACAATTCCTGATTATAATTTGTTTAAAAAATTACCACCAGGGACACAACGACTTTATATAAATGACCTTGTAAGAGTTTCAAGAATTCATGCAAGATTTACAAAACAGGGAGATAAATGGTTTTTGGAAGATATTGGAACGAAGGGACTTGGGAGTAATTTTGGAACATATGTAAATGAAGCACGACTTGAAGTAAAGAAACCATATCTGCTTCAGAATAATGATAAGATAAAATTCGGGCCTGTTGATTGTACTTTTGTAGAAAATACAAAAAAATGAAACTTTTTTGACAATTTTCCCATCTAAAAAGAAAAAAAAGAGGTGGAAAAAATGAATCTTGAGAAATTTACAATAAAAGCGCAGGAAGCAATAATGAATTCCAATGGACTTGCTCAGGAAAGAAATCATCAGGCAATAGATACTTTGCATTTATTATATTCTTTGATTGAGAATGATGAGACAATACAGGAAGTTCTTGCTCAGATGAATGTTAAAATTGATATTTTGCGAGAAGATATAGAAAGGGAATTAAGAAAAATTCCTGAAGTTTTCTCTTCTTCTCAAGGTTCGGTTTATATTACTCCTGCATTAAATCAGGTCTTTTATATTGCAGGAAAAGAAGCAAAAGCACTTGGTGATGAATATATAAGTGTTGAGCATCTTTTAATTGCTTTAAGTGAAGTCGATTCTCCGGCAAAAAATATCCTCAAAAAATATGACATTTTCAAAGAACGAGTTATAAAAATAATTGAAAATTTAAGAGGAGGGGAAAAGATAAAGGATAAAGATGCTGAAAGTAAGTATAAAATTCTTGAAAAATACACAAGAGACCTGACAAACCTTGCAAGAAAAGGGAAACTTGACCCTGTTATTGGAAGGGATGAGGAAATAAGAAGAGTTATACAGGTTTTATCAAGAAGGACAAAAAATAACCCTGTTTTGATAGGTGAAGCAGGAGTAGGTAAAACAGCAATTGTTGAAGGACTTGCAAGAAGAATTGTTTCAGGAGATGTTCCTGAAAATCTTAAAAATAAAAGAATTCTTGCCCTTGACCTTGGAGCTCTTGTTGCAGGAACAAAATTCAGAGGTGAATTTGAAGACCGTCTAAAAGCGCTTCTTAAAGAAATTGAAAAAAGAGAAGATGAAATAATACTTTTTATAGATGAATTACACACACTTGTTGGAGCAGGAGCAGCAGAAGGAGCAATTGATGCTTCAAATATGTTAAAGCCATCTCTTGCAAGAGGGCTTTTAAGATGTATTGGAGCAACAACACTTGATGAGTATAGAAAACATATTGAGAAAGATAGAGCACTTGAGAGGAGATTCCAGCCAGTTCTTGTTAAAGAACCCACAGTTGAAGAAACGATTTCAATATTAAGGGGATTGAAAGAAAGGTATGAGGTCCACCACGGAGTTAAAATTACAGATAGTGCAATTGTTGCAGCAGCAGTTCTTTCTCACAGATATATTACCGATAGATTTCTTCCAGATAAAGCAATTGACCTCATTGACGAAGCAGCAAGTAAATTAAGAATGGAAATTGATAGTATGCCTGAAGTTCTTGATGAGATAGAGAGAAAGATAACACAACTTGAAATTGAAAAACAAGCACTTAAAAAAGAAACAGGAGAAGAAATAAAAC
>JAGGVW010000013.1 GCA_021157805.1 bacterium | reverse complement strand
TTCTCAGTTTCAGCAACTCCATTCTTGTTGGATTTACCTTTATTTTCATTTTCCTTTTCCCAGTATTTTTCCATTATTTCAGGAGGTATTCTCTTTATTGATGAAACAGGAAGTGTTTTAAGAAGTTTCCATCCAATATCAAGTGTTTGTTGTATCGTTCTATCTTCATTAATCCCCTGAGATAAAAATTCCTCTTCAAATTTTCTTGCAAAATTAAGGTGTGCAATATCCTCTTCAGTCAGAGATGCTTCTCCAAGAACCATAGCAAGTTCTTCTGCTTCCTTTCCTCTTGCATATGAAGCAAATAACTGACTTGCTATTGCGGAATGATCTTCTCTTGTGTGAACTTCTCCTGTTTTTTTATCTACCCCAATTCCTTTATCTCTCAACCTTGAAAGTGAAGTAAGAACATCTATAGGAGGATAAACACCTTTAAGATGGAGTTGCCTTGAAAGAATAATTTGACCTTCTGTAATATAACCAGTAAGGTCTGGTATAGGATGTGTTTTATCATCTTCAGGCATGGTTAAAATAGGAATTTGTGTAATTGAACCATTTTTTCCTTTTATTCTCCCTGCTCTTTCATAAAGAGTAGAAAGGTCTGTATATAAATATGAAGGATATCCTCTTCTTCCAGGGATTTCATTTCTTGCTGCAGATATTTCTCTCAATGCTTCAGCATAGTTTGTCATATCAGTTAGTATAACAACAACATGCATCCCAAGTTCAAAAGCAAGATATTCAGCAACGGTTAAAGCAACTCTTGGAGTTGCTATTCTTTCAATTGCTGGTTCATCTGCAAGGTTTATAAAAGTAACAGTTCTCTCTATCGCTCCTTCCTCTCTGAATTCTTTAAGAAAAAATTCTGCTTCTTCAAAAGTTATACCCATAGCAGCAAAAACAATCGCAAATTTTGTCTCTTCTTTTGATATAATCTTTGCCTGTTTAACAATTTGAGTTGCAAGAAGGTTATGTGGAAGTCCTGAACCAGAAAAAATTGGAAGTTTCTGCCCTCTTACCAAACTATTAAGTCCATCAATTGCAGAAATACCTGTCTGTATAAATTCAGATGGATAATCTCTTCTTGTTGGATTTATTGGCTCTCCATTTATATTAAGATATTTTTCAGGAATTATTTCAGGTCCACCATCCCTTACTTTCCCAAGACCTGTAAAGACCCTACCAAGAATATCAGGAGAAACACCTATTTCAATTCCTTTCCCAGTAAATCGGACTTTTGTTTTTTCAGGACTTATACCTCTTGTTCCTTCAAAAATCTGAATAAGTGCTTTATCCTGCTCAATTTCAAGAACTCTTCCAAGTCGCGTCTCATCTCCTGTAATTACTTCAACAAGTTCTCCATATCCAGCTCCTTCAACTCCCTCAATAAGCATAAGAGGTCCTGCAAGATTTTCAATTCCTTTAAACTCTTTGAGGATATTTAGATTTTCCATAGTTGGAAAAATTATACATAAAAATATAAAAAGTGTAAATAAAAATTTGACATTACTCCTAAAATTTCTTAAAATCTTTTTGATGGAAAAAGAAGAGAAAAGATATAGAATAAGACCTAAAAGGTATCTCTGTCTCTCGCCTGAAGAAGCAGTTTCAACAGGAATAAGCACAGGAGAACAAATTATTGAAGAAATCAAACTCGTAAGAGACCCTGGTTTTGGTTATATGATGTATGCATCAATAAGGGAACTACCTGAAAGTGAGGTTATGAAAATACCTGTTGAAGAAAGGGATGAATACCTTTTTGAAAGCAGGAAAGAAGCAATGAGATTTATAAAGGAAAAAGGAACAGATAAATTGCATCTTTATGGAGTGGTTGAAACAAGAATGGTAGATAGAAGAGAAATTTCTTATGATGAAGAACCTGTTAGTGGTGTTATGGACGAATTGAAAAAATTTTCTAACCGCGTAGGTTAAACACACGCGGTTAAAAAAATCGCCCCCAGCCGGACTCGAACCGGCGCTACCACCTTGAAAGAGTGGTGACCTGGACCGCTAGTCGATGGGGGCAAACCCGAATTAAATTATACTCAAAAAATTATTTCTGTCAATATTGCGAATTGAGACACCCAGAAAAATGTTATAAAATAAAACAAAAAAAGGAGGGATAAAAATGGAAACAGCATTTGTATTGATAGATGTAAAAACAGGAAAGGTTGCTGATGTAGTGGATAGATTAAAAGAAATTCCTCATGTTACAGAAGTTTATTCTATTGCAGGAGAACATGATATATTGGTAAAACTCAGATTTGCTGACCTTAAATCACTTGGTGAACTGGTTCCTAAGAAATTGCAAAAAATACCAGGAATCACCAGAACAGTAACTCTTTTAACTTTTGAAACACATAAGTATGTGGATTTTGACCTTTCAGCAGGTCATAAGCTTGAAAATAAATAGGGGGTTTTAATGGAAGCACAAGAACTAATAAGGAAAGTAATGCGTAAATTAACTTCAAGAGAAGAATTAACAGAAGAAGAAATTAGAGGAGTGATTGAGGGAATTCGTGATGATAAAATATCTTCAGTTCAGATTGGAGGATTCCTGGTTGCGCTTTTAATGAAAGGACAGACAGTTGCAGAAATCGCTGGTATTGCTAAAGCAATGCGTGATGTTGCAATTCCTTTAAAACCAAAAGTCCCAGGAGAACTTCTGGATACATGCGGCACCGGGGGAGGAATCCCAACTTTTAATATATCTACAGCAACTGCTATTGTTGCATCAGCAGGAGGATTATTTGTAGCCAAACATGGTTCTCGTTCTATCTCACATCTTTCTGGTAGTGCTGATGCTTTTGAATCTCTTGGAATAAATATTGAACTTACACCTTCTGATGTGGAAGAATTAATTGAGAAAGTGGGCATCTGTTTTCTTTTTGCAAGTTTATTTCATCCAGTAATGGGGAAAGTATGGGAACCCGAGAGTGAACTGGGAATTAAAACCATTTTCTTCACAATTATTGGTCCATTGATTAATCCAGCACGGGCAAGATGTCATCTAAATGGTGTATATCGACCTGAACTTGTGCGAAAAATTGCAGAGGTCTGGACAAGAATTCCTCACAAGCATATACTGGTAGTTCACGGGGTGGATGGGCTGGACGAAATCTCGCTTATGGGACCAACACATATTGCTGAGGTGAAGGATGGAAAAATAAAAGAGTATACGGTAACACCTGAGGAATTAGGATTGAAAAGATGTAAAATTGAAGATATTGCACCTGGGGACCCTCAATATAATGCCAGAGTAATTCGTGATATTTTTGAAGGTAAAGAGAAAGGACCAAAACGAGATATAGTTCTGTTAAACAGTGCAGGTGCGTTTGTTGCTGGAGATAGGGTGTCCAATTTGAGAGAAGGAATTGAATATGCTAAAAAAATTATTGATGAAGGAAAAGCACTTGCTAAACTTGAAGAATATATTGAGGCATCCCATCAGATAAAGAATAAAAGAAAAAGATGAATCTTTCTTCAGCAATAAAACTTTATAAAAAAGAAAAGAGAATTCCTTTGATTGCTGAAATAAAAGTATATTCTCCAAAAGATGGAGACCTTATAAAAAATAGAGACCCTGTTGAAATTCTCCATAAATATGAAGAAGGCGGTGCCTGTGCAATTTCTGTTGTTACAGAGGTAAAACATTTCAAAGGAAATTTAAAACTTTTAAACCTTATTCGAAAAAACACTGATCTACCTATTTTAAGAAAGGATTTTATCCAGAACAAAAAGCAGATTGAAGAAACCAAAAAAATAGGTGTGGAGGCAGTTCTTCTCATTACCAGTATGTTATCCTGTAAAAAACTTTTTGAATTAAATAACTATGCTCATAAGTTAGGTCTTGAGACACTCGTTGAAATCCATAACCAGAAAGACCTGGAGAAAATCAGAGATTTAGAATTAGATATTATTGGTATCAACAATAAAGATATACTGAAATTAGAGCGGGACAAAGACCAGATTAATCCTACACTTGAATTAATCAATAAAATCCCTAATTCTATTATTACTGTAAGCGAAAGTGGAATAAGGACACTTAAAGATGTTAGGAAAGTTATTGAAGCAGGATGTGATGCAATATTAATGGGAACATTTCTGCTTAAAGCGAAAGATATAAAGCAAAAGGTTAGAACAATTGTAACAGGGAATTACTAAAATGACAAAAGTGAAAATATGCGGAATAACAAATCTTGAGGATGCTTTTGCTTGTATAGAAGCAGGTGTTGATTTCCTGGGTTTTGTTACTGAATTTCCTGTTCCTGTCCCATGGAATTTAGATAGAAAAAAAACCAGAAACCTAATAGAGAAAGTTCGCAATAAAGTTGCTACTGTTGTAGTAACTTCAGGCACAATTGATAAAATTCTTGATATTGTTGAATTTACCAGACCTCAAATTTTGCAATTACATGGGAAAGAAACATTAAGTGAAATCAGAGAGATATTCAATAAACTCAACTCTACCGGGGTAAAAATTATTAAAGCACTTCCCATTCAACTTGAGACCGGAAAAGCATTTTTTGAAATAGAAGAACCAGAAGATGCACTCCTTGCTATCCAATCAACAGGTATCTGGGCAATAACAGTTGATTCAAAGACATCAAAAATGCCAGCAGGGACTGGTAAGGTTTTAGAATGGAAACTGGCTAAAAGATTAAGAAAGATAGTAAATATCCCTTTCTTTCTGGCAGGAGGACTTACCCCTCATAATGTCCAGACAGCAATAAAAGAAGTTAATCCTTATGGAGTTGATGTAATCACAGGGATTGAGAAAATACCTGGTAAAAAAGATCCTGAAAAAGTAAAGTTGTTTATAAAAGCGGTGAAAAGATATAACTATTATAACTATTGAGGAGTGAACAACAAATCAGGTTAATTCCTAATGAAAATTTTGGGTTTTTCACAAACATTGTAGATTTATAAATCCAAGGTTAAATATCTAAAATGCAACTTAAATACGAAGGACCCAATATACTTTATATGTTTAAAATAACTATTCTTTCTACACCAAAAAGTTTTGCCATCAAATGTGTATTCATCTAGTATCTTTTTCCAGTTTATCCTTGATTTCAGATCCTTTCGGACTTTTATATACTACTATTTCACCTTTTTGAAAATTGTTTTTTTTTCATTTAAATAATTCTGACAATCTTTTTACTACATTAAAAGTTTAAAGCATAATTAAATTTTATAAAATGAAAACCCGGTTCTAACAAAAGTTTCCTTACATCTCTTGACAAGTCAAGTTCGCCACTTTATTTGGAATCCCTTTTGTGATGCAGGATCTGGCTTTTTGAATTGTTCACTACATCTTAATTTTACCCTATTTTCTCTATCTTTTTAAAATACCATTTCTCAT
>JAGGVW010000107.1 GCA_021157805.1 bacterium | reverse complement strand
TTTATATTTCGTCTACTTCAACATATTTAGCAAGTATATCATCAACAGGAACAATAATATACTTTTCTCCTTCAAAAGTAATTTCTGTCCCTGAAAAGTCCTTATAAATTACTCTATCCCCTATCGCTATCTGTTCCTGTGCACCGGATGAGATAGCAATTACTTCTCCTTCTTTTGGTTTCTCTTTTGCTGATTCCGGGATTATTATCCCTCCTTCTGTTTTTTCTTCTTTTTCTTCCTCAATTTTAATCAGAACATAGTTATTAATCGGCTGAATCTTTTTCTTCATACCTACCTCCTTTTTATTTGTTTATTCCAAGTAAACTATCAAGTTTATTTTTGTCAAAACCAACAACTATTTTACCATTTATTTCTGTTTGTGGCACCCCCATCTGTCCACTTTTTCTTACAAGGCGTTCTGCTTCTCTTTCGTCTTTTGATATATCAACTTCTTTAAAAGGTATTCTGTGCTGCCTTAAATATGATTTTACTGTTGAACACCATGGGCAATTTGAGGAAGTATAAACAATTACTTTTTTAAATTTTCTCTTTTCTCCTGCTTTCAATGGTGCATCATAAAGAAGCATCTGATAATACTGTTTACTCTGAACTCCATAGATTATTTTAGATATTTTTCCGTTTTTTACTGCAACAACCGTAGGAACAGTGTTTATACCGAAAAGAGGGTGGATATCCCTTACTTCTGAAGCATTAACAGAAAAAACTTCTAAATCTTTATTTTCTCTCTTTATCTCTTCAAATATTTTAATCACATCTTTACTTTTCTCTGATTTATTTGTATAAAAAATAAGTATGAAAAAGTCCTTTTCTTTTTTAATTTGATTGAAATGTTCAAAATTTTTTACTTCCTCAATCATTTCCCCTCCCTCTTTTCATAATATAATTGAGTTTCTCCCAGATTTCTCTTATACTTTCAGAGGCGTTTCCATTTGAAAATTCAACAACTGAAAGCCCTTTTATCTGAGCATATGTAATTTCTTTATCATAAGGGATTTTTCCAAGAAAAAAAATCCTATAATTTTTAGCCATATCTTCAATTTTTTCTGTCATTTCTTCATTCAGGTTATATTTATTAACAATAACTCCACAGGGTATTCCAAAATGAAAAATAACTTTTAAGACCCTTTCAAAATCATGTATACCTGAAACAGTTGGCTCTGTTACTACAACTGCAAAATCAGCACCTGTTAAAGATGATATTACAGGACATCCTGTTCCCGGTGCTCCATCAACAATTGCTTTATTTCTTCCTGTTTTTTCATATATCTGGCTACATTTATTTCTGACAAGTGTAACAAGTTTACCTGAATTTTCTTCTGCAACACCAAGTTTAGCATGAGACATTGGACCAAATCTTGTTTCAGAAACAAACCATTTCCCATTTATTGCATCTTCTTTTTTTATCGCATCAAATTCACAAACATAAAAACAGGTTCCACATCCTTCACAGGCAATAGGGTCTATTTCAAACTTATCTTCTTTTCTTTTTATCGCTGAAAACCTGCAGACATCATAACACTTTCCACAGCCAGCACATTTTTCCTTTTCAATCTCAACTTTCACACTTCCACTAAAAAAGCCACTCTCAACCACTTCTGGTTTTAAAATAAGATGAAGGTCAGCAGCATCAACATCACAATCAGCAAAAATACTGTTTTCAGAAAGTGCAGCAAAAGAAGCGACTATTGATGTTTTACCAGTTCCACCTTTCCCGCTTATTATTACAATTTCTTCTGCCTTTTTACTCCTGACTGAATAATCCATCTTTTTTTCAATTTTTTCTCTTTCCTCAATTTTTTCAATTTTTCTTTTTGCTTTCCTTTCTTTCCCTGCTATTTCAACAATCTTTTTAGATAATTCTTCAAACAATTTTCTGTAATCTGGATTTTTTTCAACAACAATTTCTCCTTTTGAATACAATTTAGCAATTTCAATATCATCAGGTATCTCTCCAATTATTTCAATTTCTTCTTTCCCGCAGTAGTTCTTTAAATCATCATTCATATATTCTGCTCTGTTAACAATTACAACTGGCTCTTTACCAATTTCTCTTGTCATTTCCACTGCAAGTTTTAAATCATTTATACCAAAAGGGGTTGGGTCAGTAACAAGAACAACAAGGTCTGTATCTCTTACTGTTTCAACAACTGGACAACTTGTCCCTGGAGGAGAATCAAGTATATTTATCCCTTCTTTTATATTTTCTTTAACTTTTTTTACAAGACGGGGACTCATTCCCCCTTCTGCTGTTTCAAGTAAAGCATAATAAACATTTATTTCTCCACTTTTTCCATATAACAACTGCCCAATTTTTTTCTCTTTTTCCTCTATTGCATCAACAGGACACACAACTTTACACGCACCACAACTATGGCATAATTCAGGGAAGAACAAAATTTTCTTCTTTATCATAGCAATTGCATTATAATTACAGACATCAACACATTTTCCACACTTAATACATTTATTCTCATTAACCCTGTATGGAGAAAAAAGTGTAATTTCTTCTTCTTTTTCAATTTCTGGTTTTAAAAAAAGATGCCCATTT
>JAGGVW010000173.1 GCA_021157805.1 bacterium | reverse complement strand
ATTTCT
The DNA here is from genome assembly GCA_021157805.1 of bacterium. The sequence goes on along the minus strand of JAGGVW010000173.1, from coordinate 3,259 downwards.
TATTTTATGGATTATTCAGAAGGAGGAAGATGTTCTTTCTGCTGGCAGGGTGGGGAGCCACTTCTTGCTGGGATTGACTTTTACTATAAAGTGATTGAATTCCAGAAAAAATACAGAAAAAGTGGGCAGATTGTAAGTAATACAATTCAGACAAATGGTATTTTAATTGATGAAAAATGGATTGACTTTTTCAAAAAATACAATGTTTTCATAGGAATAAGTTTAGATGGTCCAAAACAAATACATAATTTTTATAGAAAATATCCATCAGGTAAGGGGAGTTTCAATGATGTTATGGAAAAGGTTAATCTACTTAAAAAAGAAAATGTTGAGTTTAACATACTTTCAACACTGGGGGAACAAACAGGTAAATATCCTGAAGAAATTTTTAAATTCTTTGTTTCAAAAAATCTTTATTTTCTTCAGTTTATACCAGCAGTTGATAGAAAAAGAGATAAAATTCCATCTTTTTCAATTACTCCTGAAACATATGGAGATTTTTTGTGTCGTATTTTTGACCTTTGGTGGAATGATGGTTATCCTTTTGTCTCAATAAGGTTTTTTGATAATATTCTTGAAATTCTTATGGGAGTTGAACCAGGAAGTTGTGCTCTGAAAGAAAGGTGTGGAGAGTATCTTGTAGTTGAACATAATGGAGATATTTACCCTTGTGATTTTTTTGTAAATCCAGATTTTAAAATAGGTAATATTTTTATTAACAGTCCAGATGATGTTTACAAAAAACTTAATAATTTCGGAAAGTTGAAAGAAAATACACCTGAGAAATGTAAAAATTGTAAGTGGAAATTTATATGCCATAATGGATGCACCTGGTTCAGATGGATAAAAAGAGGAAATGTAGAAGACCCTGATTATTTCTGTTCTGCTTACAGAAAATTTTTCTCTTATTCAATTGAAAGGTTTAAAATTATTGCTTCAAGATTATCTTATGCATAACTTATTTCTTTTTTAGAATTGACTTTATAACCTGATACACTACTTTTTTATCTTTTTCTGAAGTATCTCTCAGTAAAAATCTTATTTTTTCTATAAAGATATCTTCTTCTGGTAGTGAATACTGTATATCATCAAAAAATATTTTTAAAGGGACATTGAGAGCAGAGGATATCTTCCTTAATGTCTCAATACTTGGTCTCTTTTTCCCTCTTTCAATAAGACCAATGAAATTTGGACTTTTTCCTATTTTCCATGCAAGTTCTTCCTGACTTATATTTTTCTTTTTTCTTATCTTTCTGACTTTTTCTCCTATATTTTTATAAAATTTATCCATAGCATTTAAGTTTACCGTATATATTATTTTGATTTAACAAACTAACAGTATTTATATAAAATCTTGACTAATAGTTATAAAAAAGTTAAAATTGTTATTGGGAGAAAAAAATGTTTATATTATTTTTGAGAAAAAATAATAAATTTTCTGATTTTTATGAGAAGTGTTTCAGTTCCATCGGGTTTAAATCCCTGGTTGTGGGTATGGATAGTGCTGAAGAAAATCTTTTTGAAGAAATATATAACCTTGATATTTTTATTTTTGAATATGAAGATGAACCAGAATACAAAGAAATTATAAAAAGGGTAAGAGAAAAATTCAAAAAATGTAAAATCCTTTTGCTTATTAATAATTTTAATGAAGGTACCCCATCTTTACTGAAAGAATATTCAATCGACCTTTATTTAACCCCTCCATTTTTACCTTCAAGAATTATAAAGGGGCTTTATATCCTTTTAGATACGGGGTTTGACCTCACTTAGGCAAAAAGAGCAGAGAAAATACCTACTAAAAATATTCCATCATAAACACCTGCTCCTCCAATACTCATAACCCCGGGATAATTTCCAAGAGATGGAAGATGAAGCAGGTCTGCTCCTATAAGAACTCCAAGAACTCCTGATATATATGCTACAGGTATTTTATTTCCTGGAGAGAATATGCAAGCAAGTAAAACTGCTACAATTGGTGGAATTAAAGAAGGAATGACAACTCCCATTCCAGGAACAACTTTTGATATTTTAAAACATACTATAATTGAAATTAAAGTAGCAAATAAAGTAGGAACAGGAGGTGCTTTTGGCAAAAGATAAATACAGAGAAGAAGAGGAATTATTGCACCACCAAAATTTATCGCAATTATCTGTTTTGTATCAATTTCTGGCATACCAAATGGATGAAAAAGAAAAAATATATTTCTTTCAGGAATAGGCCCAGATGCTTCTTTAACAAAAAGGGGTATATTTATTGTGCTTCCTATAAGAGAAAGGAAAAATATTAGAAGAGCTATCTGTGGAGAAAGACCAAGTTTACTTAATGCAATTCTTACTATTTCTATCTGAAGAAGGAAAAAGAGAAAGGGCAAAAAGAGTATAAAAATTAAAAGTAAAAGAATTGAAAAAGGAAGAAAAAACATCAACTTTCCTCCTTGAATTTGTCTCTATAAACACCTATCGGGAAATATTTTTTCATAACATTCCCAACCCATTCAAGTGCCTCGGATGGACTCATTTTCCAGTTTGTTGGGCAGGACGATAAAACTTCAATAAATGAAAATCCTTTATTTTCAATCTGATACTTAAATGCTTTTTTTATTGCTCTTTTTGTTTTTATTATTTCAGGAACATTTTCTATTGTTGTTCTTTCAATATAAGCAGGTGCATCCAGAGTTGATAACAATTCACATACCTTTATTGGAAATCCATGATAAGAAGTGTTTCTTCCAGAAGGAGTTGTTGTTGTTTTCTGTCCTGGTAAAGTTGTTGGAGCCATCTGTCCTTTTGTCATTCCATAAACAGCATTATTTATGAAAATTACAGTTATATTTTCTCCTCTCACAGCAGCATGCACAATTTCAGCAGTTCCAATAGCAGCAAGGTCTCCATCTCCCTGATATGTAAAAACAACTCTGTCAGGTAATACCCTCTTAATAGCAGTTGCAACAGCAGGCCCTCTTCCGTGAGCGGTTTCTATTACATCAAAATTAAAATAATCATAGGCAAGAACTGCACATCCAACAGGAGCAGTAGCAATTGTTTTTTCTCTTACACCCAGTTCATCAATAACTTCAGCAATTATTTTGTGAACAATTCCATGTCCACAGCCAGGGCAGTAAATTGTATTATTATCTGTTAAACTTTCTGGTTTCTTATATATAACTTTCATATTTTTTTAATCTCCTTAAATATTTCTTCAGGAGTTGGAACTCCTCCACCAGGTCTTCCATAAAAGAAAATTCTTCTATTACTT
>JAGGVW010000079.1 GCA_021157805.1 bacterium | reverse complement strand
TTTCCCAAACCTCACTTATTGCAACATCATCAGCACCATATTCAAGAGCAAGTTCTTTAAGTGTTTCAATTTCTTTTTTTGTATCTGTTGTAAATCTGTTTATTGCTACAACAACAGGTATTCCAAAAAGTTTGGCATTCTCAATTTGTTTTTCAAGATTACAACTTCCTTCTTTTAAAGCAGATATGTTTTCCTCAATAAGTCCTTTGTCCAGTGGTTTTCCTGGAACAACCTTAAACTTTCCACTATGCATTTTCAAAGCCCTTATTGTACAAACTATAACAACACAATCTGGTTTAAGTCCACTATATCTGCACTTTATATCCATAAATTTTTCCATTCCACAATCAGCACCAAATCCACTTTCAGTTACAACATAATCAGATAGTTTAAGAGCAATCATATCGGCAATTATTGAACTGTTTCCATGAGCAATATTTGCAAACGGTCCTGTATGAACAAAAACTGGTGTATGCTCAAGTGTTTGCATTAAATTTGGTTTTATTGCATCTTTCAATAATACTGTCATTGCACCGGCACACTTAACATCTTCAGCAGTTACAGGTTCACTATTCTTATTTTGTGCAACAATAATTTTTCCCAATCGTTTCCTTAAGTCAAAAAGTCCAGTGGTTAAAGCAAGTATAGCCATTACCTCTGATGCAACTGTTATATCAAAACCTGTCTCTCTTGGGATTCCATTCTCTTTACCACCAAGTCCAATTACAATTTTTCTCAAAAATCTATCTGAAACATCAACAACTCTGGGCCAGGTAATTGTTTGAGGGTCAATGTTTAGAGGATTCCCTTTAAGAACAGAATTATCAACAAAAGCAGCAAGTAAATTGTGAGCAATACCAACAGCATGAACATCTCCAGTCAGATGAAGATTAAAATCTTCCATTGGTATTACTTGAGAATATCCGCCTCCTGCTGCTCCTCCTTTAATACCAAAAACAGGGCCAAGAGATGGTTGTCTTATACAGGTAAAAACATTTTTTCCAAGTTCTCCTATTGCCTGAGAAAGTCCAATGGTTGTAACTGTTTTCCCTTCACCAAGAGGAGTAGGTGTTATAGCAGTAACATCAATATATTTTCCATTTGGTCTGTCCTGTAATTTTTTCAAAATCTCGAGAGAAACTTTTGCTTTGTAATTTCCATAAAGTTCAAGATATTCTTCTTCAATTCCTGCTTTTTCTGCAATTTCTTTAATCGGCTTTATTTCTGCTTTCTGTGCAATTTCCAGGTCACTTAACATTTCTCCTCCTCCTTTTTTTCAATGAGATATTATATCAATGAATTATACCTTTTTTCTTATAAAAATTATTTTCTGCATTTTGTCTTATAAGAAAACTTTTCTATTTATTTATATTTTTTCAAGTAGGTCAGGAACATATTTATCCCATCCAAGAGGCATTATATGTATTCCCTGACACATATCTTTCATTCCTTTTATCAACTCTGCTGCTATTTCAATACTTACTTTTGGTCTTTCCTTCTTTTCTGCTTTTGCCATCATTTTTATATATTTTTCAGGAACAGTCACTCCTGCAACATTTTCATTCATATATTTTGCCATACCTGCTGATTTAAGAAGAACTATTCCTCCTAAAATTGGAACTTTAAATTCTTCAGTTTCTTTCATAAATTTTTCAAAAACTTCAAGGTCATAAACTGCCTGTGTCTGGAAAAATCTTGCTCCTGCTTTTATTTTTTTCTCCATTTTAATTAGCTGTAATTCCAGAGGTTCATATCCTGGATTAACAACTGCTCCAAGAAAAAACTCTGGTTTTCCGTCAAGTTCATTTCCTGCCATATCTTTTCCATTCATAAGGTCTGATGCCACTTTAAGGAGTGAGACAGAATCAAGGTCAAAAACTGGCTTACTTTCAGGGTGGTCCCCAAGAATGGGGTGGTCTCCTGTCAAACATAAAACATTCCTTATTCCAAGAACATATGCACTTAAGAGGTCTGACTGCAATGCAAGCCGATTTCTATCTCTACAGGTAATCTGGAAAACTGGTTCCACTCCTTTTTCAACAAGCAATCGGCAGGTAGCAAGAGAACCAAGTCGCATAACTGAACTTTGAAGATCTGTTACATTGAATGCATCTACTTTATCCCTTAAAATATCTACCTCTTTTAAAAATTCAAGATTTGTTCCCTTTGGTGGTCCTATTTCTGATGTAATAACAAATTTTCCTTCACTTAATTTTTTTTGAAAATTGGATATTCCCATTTAAATCTCCTTGTTGTTATCTATATCTTTTTTAATTTTTTATTCTGTTCAAATTTATGAAAATCTCTTGGATTCTGGTATTCATAAAGAAGATTAAGTTTATCCATCTTTTTTAATCTTTCATATATCAAAATCCATCCACAATCTATTTCAGAGTTAACTTCACATTTACCATTTTTTGCACCACCACAGGGACCATTTAGAAGACCTTTAGAACAAGAAGTAAGAGGGCATATTCCTCCAGTCACATTTAATCTACACTCTCCACATTGCTGACAGTCAATATCCTGTGCAGTTAATCCCTGAAATCCATTTATATAATATGTATCACAACCAGGAATCACAGGAATTTCTGGAATAATCTTTGAAACAACTTGAACACCTACTCCACAGGAAAAAACTACAATACATTCTATATTCTCTAAATCATCTTTAAAACATTTTAAATACTTCTTTACATATTCCTCTCTGCAGAGATAGTCAAATCTGCCTTTATTACTTATATTCCCTTTTACTTCTTTTAGGATACAGTCAATTTCCTCTTCAGGAAAATAAACCTCTTTACATCCGAAACATTTTAATACAAGACATTTCTTTTCTTTCAAAATATTTATAATTTCTTCTTTATTCTTACATTTTGTTATCAGCATATTTTTTCCCTTTTTTTATAAGACCAATAATATCTATCTTTGATGAACATATATATTGACAACAACCACACTCAATACAACTTTTCACATTATACTTTGCCATTTCAGACCACTGTTTTTTCTGGCCATAATAGACATAATAATATGGAATAAGTTCCATCGGGCAGACATCAATACATCTTCCACACTTTATACATACATTTTCTTCAGATACTTCTACTGGATATTTTTCCATCAAAATAAGTCCTGTAGTTCCTTTAATAACTGCAGAGTTAACATCTTTCTGGACAATACCCATCATAGGGCCACCCATTTTCATTTCATATTTTTCAGGAATAGATGGACCAATGTTGAAACAGGTATTGAGTATATCTGAAAAACAGGTTCCAATCCGAATAATATAATTACCTGCTGCTACAGCATTTTCTCCTGATATTGTAACAACTCTTTCAATTAAAGGTATTCCTTCATATATTGCTTTGTATATTGAATAGATTGTTGCAACATTAAATACTACAACCCCAACATCAAAAGGAAGACTGCCTTCAGGAACTTCTCTTCCTGAAACTTTCTTTATAAGGATTTTCTCTGCACCTTGAGGATATTTTGTTTTAAGTGT
>JAGGVW010000186.1 GCA_021157805.1 bacterium | reverse complement strand
TTTGAGAATTCTAACAATTGCTTCCGCAAGCTGATCAGGATTAGATGGTTCAACTAAAAAACCCGTTTTACCATCTTTTATCACTTCCGGAACCCCACCGACTTTACAACCAACTACAGGTTTCCCGCAACTCATAGCCTCCAGATAAACAAATCCAAATGTTTCATGTAAGGAAGGAGCAACAAATAAATCACAATTTTTATAATAATTCTCTAATTCATCTTTACTCACTTCGCCCACCAAATGTACTTTTCTTTTTATTTCGGAAGGCAACTTTTCATAAAATTCAGTTTTGAAATTTTTCCGTTCAGGGCTTTTAAAAGACGTCTCATCTCTCTGGAAAAACGTATCTCTACCAACAATTGTAAATTCTACATATTTTAACCTATCTATAACTTTAGGAATAGCCTCCATAAGCACATGGACACCTTTTCTTTTTTCAAGTCTCCCAACAAAAAGTACATTTAAAGGTTTAGAGGTATCACGAGGATAATATGTTGATTCCAACTGAGGAATCTCTATCCCCAGAGGGATAACTTTGATTTTAGAATTTAACCCGCTCTTTTTTTTCATTATCTGTGCATAAATATTTGTAGAACAGGTTATAAAATCACTCCTTTCTATAAGCATATCTTCCAGATTACAACTCAACTTTCTATCTGGGGTTAACTTCCATCCAAAATTCCTTATCACTTCTATATATGGAGTGTGAATCCTGGTTATCAAAGGAGTTTTTTTAAACAGAGAATAAACAAAACATTCGCCAGAAAAATTTGGCCCCTCTACTATCTGAATATCGTATTTATCGATTAACTCCAGAATTTTCCTATAAACCCTCCAGGAATATTCGATCCTCCTTGCAAATTCTTCAAATGGTCTCTTGACTTTGAAAATCTCGGGATGTTTTATTCTATGCACATATACTCTATTTTCAATATATTCATATTCCTCATTCTGAAATGTTTGAGTTATAACATGGACATTATGTCCTCTCCTTGCCAGTCCTTTCGCTAGAAGATAGGTATATCTCCCTATTCCACCCCAATCAGTTTCTGGAGGAAATTCCCGGGAAATTAAACATAGTTTTATGCTACCACCGTCTCTTCTCCCAGTTATAATATTTATATTTTCCAACTTCTCTATTTCTGTCTTCTTCTTCATAACTGAAACGAGATTCTTTCGTAGGGCATTTGAATGTCCAATTAATGTCGCATTGCATTGTTTACAACTCGGAGGAAATTCTTTATTTAAGAGTTTATTTCTAAAAGTATTAAAAGTTTCACTCAGCCAAATATCTAAAAGAGACTTGTGTTTAATATTCTCTTGCTGATAATATGTAGCTAAACAGCATGGTGCACAAGTACCTATAGAACTTATAAACAAACGAGACCAAGGTTCATAACAAGGCAAACTCGCAAATTTGGATTTTTGATCCTCCTCTTTGTATTCTTGAATAAAGAATTCATCCATCTTCCCCACATGAGTAACTAATTCTGGAGTATCTAAAAAAGAGCCTAAATTTGTAGAAACACCTTTCACTTTTGCCTCATCACAAGCTTTTATAATCACCCCCCTGGCTTTTTTGTAATCTTGCGTATCTAACATCAAGGGGTCACATTTAGGGGAAAATTTCTTTATTATTTCAAACATTAAATCATAAGCATTTATCTCCGCAGCCAAATCCACCATTTCTTTAACCGCAAAAATATTAATTTTAGAAAGAACACATTGAATCGTTACTAGAGGTCTTTGTGTTTTTCTTTTTTCTTTTAGTTCTTTTAAAAGTTTCAAGTTGTTGTATATCTTGTAAAAAGTCCCAGCAGGGGGACGGAGAAAATCATTTATTTCAGAATTAGGCCCATCTAAACTCACTATTAATCTATCCCATCCTATGTCTATTAAAAATTCGAGTGAGTTACGGTCAAATAATGTAAAATTAGTTGTAATCTCTCCTCTCATTCCTAGTTTCTTAATCTTTTCCATGATTTTTAAACTCAACTCTTTTCTAACCATTGGTTCGCCCCCTCCACTTAACTCCCACTCCTTAACACCAATATGAAAACCTTCCTCAATTAAATCAAGCCATCTTTCATCAGCTATCTCTTCATCTATCCATGAAATACCTCCATTCTCAGAAACATTCCACCTCCAGCAAGAAATACAACGTAAATTACAAACATCTGTAGGAAATATATGAATACGGTAAGGAGGAGCCCATTTACCTTCAGCCCACGATAATAAATTATAAGAAATATCTTCGAACATTTTAAAAATTATAATTTAAAAATTTAACACCTGACTTAAGTTTGTAAAAAAAAGGATGCCAAATCCATACTTCTCCCCTTTTAAAACAGGGAACATGAGCAATTATAAACTTAACCTCCTTTACATTTTGAGATGGCTTATAAAAAGCGTAAAGAAGCCTCCAATTACTAATGCCCTCTAAACCACCGATCCCGAAAGTACAAATATATCTTCCGGAATCAACCTCCTTGATTTTAATATTCGTATATTTACTAAAACTATCCACTTTAATCCAGCCTCCAAATATATAATTAGAGTTAGGATTAACTTCTATATCTTGAGTAACCCCTCCAAAATTTACTACTCCATTTTTTACTTTTCTAACCCCTAATGTATACATTCCATCCTTCTTTCTCATTTCTATCCTTACCCCTGAAGGGTTCACTTTCCAAAACTTAAACTGATTCTGAAAAGAGAAATTCTTAACTAAATTTTTCCCTTCTACAATTTTATTAATATTTCGGAAAGTGACCGTCTGCAGCTTTATTATTTTTTCTATTCCATAAAGCTTAAGCCAATCACCATAATACTGCTTAGCCTCCCAATTAATAGGAATATAAACTGTAGGAAAGGGAGAAAAAGATAAGAGTTCCAAAACTGCTTTTTTCCTAGGATAAGATGAAACAAATGTAAAATGTCTAAGGCCTCTAAATTTATCAATTGCAGAAGGAACATCTAAAATAAACATAATAACAAACAAAACTGCTAAGGTGGTATTTAAGAAAAATCCAAGAGTCAATTCTTTGATCTTTTTAAATATCTTCTCTTTAAAAAATAGCCCTAACGAGACAGAAACAAAAATAACAAAGTTTGGATATGCCGACATAAAATAATGATAGGGATGAAAGGATAAAGGAAGAATTAATATAAATCCACCTAATGCTGGTAATAAAAACATTAGATGAGAAGCTTTCTTGAAAAATTTAAAAGTAATGTATATTGAAAAACAAAGTAGAATAAAAAATCTTATGGAAAGTTCTTCCAACATGTAATACCTAAAATTATCAGATATAGAAACCCAAAAAGTAGAAACCGTAGAACCTTTCGTAAGATAATTAGAGCTCAAGAAACTTTTTACTCTTTCTAACGCAAAAATATCAATGGTTAAAATCGCTACTATAACAAGAGAAAAGATTAAAGAAACTAACATCAATATTTTTTTCTTAGAATTAGGAATAATGAATATAAGGGTTAACATCAAAAATAGGTAGATGATGCCAAACATTTCATTGCACATAAAAGCAAGGGAAGAAAAAAAACTACTAATTATAAGTTTATTCCGATTGGGATATTTAATCCAGGAACACAACAAGGAAACGGCTATTAAATATAAAAATATAGCCGGTGTCCTACTCACAAAAAGAGTATCTATGTATCTCCTAAATATTGGATACTCGAAAATTAAAATTGCACTTATAACTCCTGCCCATCCACCTCCTAAATTTTTAGTGATAAAATACATCATTATAACTACGCTGAAAAAAAGAAATCTTTTAAAAATCTGAAGAGGGATGGGATTAGTTTTGAAAAAACAATAATCGAGTCCCCAGAGTAACCTTTCTAAAGGTCTATAGTATTCATAGTTTTTATCGTTAAATTCTAAGGAGAAAAATAATCTGGGATTCTTCATACATTTCTTGCCCATCCATAACATTTTAGGTTCATCTGCTATAAAAAAAACCCAATTAAACTGAAGTAAGTAAATAATTGTGAAACAAATTATAGAAAACAATACCCAGTCAAATTTAAAACTCTTAAATTTAGACTTCATCCCGATAACAGTTACTTGCACATTTCTCACAGATTTTCCTATACCCTTTTGGTAATTTAAATCTTTTCTGGATACGACTAAAAGATTCCTGAATCATATCTCCCATAT
>JAGGVW010000205.1 GCA_021157805.1 bacterium | reverse complement strand
GTAATTCGGGGTCGACCCGCCTTACTTAATTTTAATTTGTTTTTTGTTCTTTGACAATTTCGTGTGATAGATCTCAATTCTTTATAATTTTCTCTTGACATTTGTTATTGCATCTCCCTATTTGTAATTGTATTAACTCCTCTAAAGGAATCAGGACTTGCCCCAACTATCAAAATCAGGTGCTCTATCTATAAGAAGGTTCTGAGTAATATAATTTCAAGCAGGAAACTATGTCAAGTACATAAATATTCTCTCCTTCATTTTTCCTTTGAAAAGACAGTTTAGCATAAAGTGAAAAATTATAATCTTCCACTTCTTATTATGCCAATTATGAGATAAATTCCTAAAATTCCACTTGCTATGAAACCAATTATTCCGAAAGCAGGATGTCCCCATATTTTTGGTCCTTTTCCTGCAACCATTATAAGAGAAGATGATATAAGAATTGAGGATATTATTAAACTGAAAGAAATCCTGTTGCTGGATTTATCCAGAGTAGATGTTAAATTGGAAAGTCCTTTGTGCTCAAAAGCAACATTTATATATCCTTTTCTTATTGTTTTTAAAGATGCTTCAACTGTTTCAGGGAGTTCTTTCAAAATATAGTAAATATCAGAAATGCTTCTAAAAGTATCTTTAAGAACCCATTTTGTCCTTTCTTTCTTTTCCATAAAATCAACTATATATGGCTGTAAATATTCAAAAAGATTGTATTCAGGATAAATAATTGATGCAACACCTTCCAGTGTTAAAACAGTTCTTGCAAGAAGAGAAAAACTTGTAGGAATTGATATACTGTATTTCCTCATAAGAGAAAATATTTCATCAAATAAGACATTAAGGTTTATCTCTTTTATTGAAATATCTCGGTATTTTTCAAGATACTCATCTATTTCTCTTTTCAACTTTTTCCTATCAATTTCTTCATTTTCTAAACTTCCCATTATTTCAAGTATTTTTAGTATTTTATCACTATCGTTTTTAATAATTCCTGTTAAAAGTCCTATAATCTCAATCTTTTCTTCTTCTCTTAACCTTCCAACAATCCCAAAATCAAGAAGGCATATTTTCCCATCTTTCGTTATCAGTATATTTCCAGGGTGAGGGTCAGCATGAAAAAAACCATCATGAAAAATCTGTTTAAGTATTATTTCTGTTCCTTTTCTCACAAATTCTTTTCTATCAATCCCTTTAATTTTATCAATTTCAGTTATTTTCACCCCATCTATATATTCAAGGGTTAAAACTTTATTCCCTGTCAGTTCTTTATAAACTTCAGGAATTACAATGTCCTCAAAAGAAGAGAAATTCTTCCTGAATTTTTCTATGTTTCTCCCCTCATAGGAAAAATCAATTTCCTTTCTAATTGCTTTTTCAAATTCTTCCACAATTTTAACTGGCTTATAGATTTTTGCTTCTTTTATAAATCTTTCTATCAACTCTGCTATATCATAAAGAATCCCAATATCAAGATGGATTTTATCTTCAATACCTGGTTTTTGAATTTTTACAGCAACTTTTTCTCCTTTGTATGAAGCAATATGAACCTGTGATATAGAAGCAGAAGCAATTGGTTTTTTTTCAAAATAATCAAAAACATCTTCAATTTTACATTTTAAATTGTTTTCAAAAACATCTTTTATTTTTTCATATTCAACTGGTTCTGCTGAATCCTGAAGTTTTTCAAATTCAACAAGGTATTCAATTGGGACAAGGTCAGGTCTTGTGCTTAAAATCTGTCCCATTTTTACAAAAGTTGGACCAAGTTCTTCAAGCATTTTTCTTAATCTAACAGGAGCGGGAATTTCTTGTTTTTTCCTTCTGAAAGGGAAACGAACTATTTTAAGGTGTGCTTTTTCAACAAAATATCCAAAACCATATTTTACAATTATATTTGCTATCTGCCTGTATCTGATAAGTTTCTTCCCTATTTTATTTCTTATCATCAATCACAGTTTCCCAGATATTCCTTCTGCCAGAGGGGGTCAACAAGTTGCCTGTATTTTCTATTGTATTCTGGCATTTTACCTTCTTCAATAAATTTAAGATATTCTTTTGCTCCTTCATCAATCGGTATTGCTTCTGTTTCTTTAACAATCTTATAAAATTCCTCTGAATTGTCTCTTATTATACAGGGAGAAAGTAAATTTCCACATTCACAGGCAGGTCTTTCAATCCAGTAATCATACTGCCACTTTCTTATTTTCTCAAAAAGTGGTGATTTAATTGCATCTGTTATTGTTTTTCCTTCTTCATAAAGTTTATAAAGATTTCCATAGTTTTTGTCTTTAAATGGAACAAATACACAGGGAGTTATTGTGCCATCCCACATTATATAAAAATATCCACCACCACGGGCTGCTGCCATACATCCATCAGAAGCAGTTCCTGAATTCCAGAAATCAGCAATAAATATCTTATCCTCAATAACAAGTTTCCATATTCTTTTTAACATTTTATATCTCTGCTCTGGAGTTACCATTAAATCAACAGATGGTTTTCTACCAATTGGCATATACTGGAAATACCATCCATAGAAAGCACCTTTTTTATTAAAATAAAAGTCAATAAACTCATCTGAAAGAAGTAGGTCGGCATTATATCTGGTAGGAGTAACTGAAATACCAAAAGGAACCCCCTCTTCTCTCAAATTATCCATTGCCTCCATAATTTTTTTATAAACACCACTTCCTCTTCTGAAATCTGTCTCCTTTTCAAATCCTTCAACTGAAATTGCAGGAGTGAAATTACCAAGTTCAGATAGTTTTTTTGCAACATCTTTTTTAATGAGAGTTGAGTTTGTATATGCCATAAAATAGGCATCATTATGTTTTTCAAGAATATCAAATAGTGTTTTTCCACTTTCTCTATACATAAATGGTTCTCCTCCAGAAATTACAAAGAAGTATGCTCCAAACTGTTCTTTTATTTCGGAAATAACTTTATCTAAAACATCAAATTTTAAAGTATGTCTTTCATAAACATCTCCAGCATAACATCCTTTACATTTCAAATTACAGACATTGGTGGGAGAAATTGTAACAAAACAGGGAGGTCTGAAACCATGTTTTTCTTCAAATGTTCTTCTTACATAAATACCTTCAACAAAGACCTTTCCTAAAAATATATTTGATAGGCCTTTTACACAGTTTGGTGAAATTGTATTTGAATCAAATGCTTTCTGCAGTGAATTTAAAAGTGCTCTTCCCATATAATATCTATCTTCTTTTACTTTTGCAGGTCTGTCAGGTCCTTTGAATGACATTTTATATGTTGCTTTCTCTATCGCATTTAT
>JAGGVW010000091.1 GCA_021157805.1 bacterium | reverse complement strand
TTTTTAAAAAGAAGGGATTCATTTTCAACTTTTGTTATAGCAATAACTTCATCTTTTTCTTTCAAAACAAAGTTTTGTTTTGGGACAAATATTTTATTATCTCTTATAACAGCCACTATTACAGAATCATTAGGTAGGTCAAGTTCTTCAATCGGGATATTAACAACAGGTGATTTTTCAGGAAGGTCAACTCTTACAAGTGAGAGATTTCCTTTTTTGAAGGTAAAAAGGTTTACAAAGTCCTCCCAACCAACTTCATCTTCAATTATTTTTGCAATTATAGCAGTACTATCAATAGCAACATCTATACCAAGTTTTGTAAAAACAATCTGATTTTTAGGATTATTAACTATCGCAACAGTTCTTCTCACATTATAAATATCTTTTGCGATTTGACATATGATAATATTATCAACATCATTCCCTGTAACTGCTGCTACAACATCTGCTTTTTTAATACCTGCTCTTTTTAATGTTTTAGGGTCGCATCCATCACCAAGGATTACCATTACATTCATCTTGCCAGCAATTTTTTCTCCAACTGTTGGCTTTTTTTCAATAAGAACAACATAATGATCTCCACTCAACCTTTCAGCCAGACAATACCCTACATTTCCACCACCAATAATTATTATATTCATTTTATAATCTTATTATAATCTCAATATCTTTTTAAGTTTTTTCAAACTGCTTATTTTAACAAGTCCAACAATTATATCATTTTTTTGAATATCCGTATCATCTTCTGGAATAATCGGTTCCTCTCCTCTTACAATAGTTATTATATGAAATTCTCCAGGAATATTAATGTCTTTAACCTTTTTCCCTGCATACTCGCTGTTTGTTTGTATCTCAACAGTTGTAAGTTTACCACTTTCAAGAACATATGTTGAAAACTTCTTTTCAATAATTTTATCTCTTATAAGTGAAGCAAAAATAGCAGTACTGTTCACTGTTTCTATTCCCAATGTCATATAAAGTTC
Source organism: bacterium (assembly GCA_021157805.1). The sequence continues at coordinate 2,796 of JAGGVW010000091.1, read as the reverse complement.
TGCCTTACCAGGGTCAGAAACTCTTGCAACAACCTTTGGTAAGTTAAAAATCTTTTTCCCTATCTGGGCTATCAATATATTTGTATTGTCATTACTTGTTGTTACAGCAAGAGCATCTGCTTTTTCAATACCTGCCTCTTTTAAAACATCAAGGTCCATCCCATCTCCAACAATGGTTAAACCATTAAAGTAAGAACCAAGTTGGCTTATTGCTTCTCTATCTTTATCCACAACAACAACATTATGTTCTTCCTGTAAAATTTCTGATAAATATCTTCCTGTTTTCCCACATCCAACTATAATTATATACATTCCTAACCTCTCAATTCTTTATCATAAATTATACCATAAAACTTATTTCTTTTAGATTTTAAGGTTTCCATTATAACTTACTGAATAATTTGTAAATAAAAGATGTTCCTTCACATAAACCATAAAAACCTTTTTCACAACTTATCTCATCAAATTTCTTAACAGTATCTCCTTTCTCTCTTGGTCTATAAATCAAAAAAGGAACTGGTTCTGTTGTATGTTTCCCTGAACTTACAGGAGTGTAATGGTCTGGTAAAACTGATATGACTGTCTCTTCTGGTATTTCTTTCAAAATATTTCCAACAAGTCGTTTATCAAAATCCTCAATACACTTTATCTTTAATTCAACATTTCCTTCATGTCCTGCCTCATCAGGTGCTTCAACATGAACATAAACAAGGTCAAAATTCTTCAGTCCTTCAATTGCCTTTTCTGCCTTTCCTTCATAATTGGTTCTGTAATCTCCTGTTGCTCCTTTAACATTAATAATTTCAAATCCACAATAAATACCAAGCCCTTTTATCAAATCAACTCCTGAAATTACTGCTCCCTTTATTTTAAACCTTTCCTGGAATGTTTCCATTTCTGGCTTTCTTCCACCAGACCAGGGCCATATCATATTCCCTTTTAATTTTCCTTCTTTCTCTCTCTTTATATTAACAGGGTGATTTTCAAGTATCTCTTTTGATTTATTAATCAATTCCTTTAAAAGGATACTTGTTTCTTTACCTTCTTCATCTGTCTCAACTGGTAGAAGTTTTCTAAAATCTTCTCCAATAAAATCATGGGGCGGAAAACATTTAACTTTTTCAGAATATTTACTTTTCAAAATAAGAAGGTTTCTGTAAGCAACTCCTGAATAAAACTTTACAAATTCATTACCAAGTTTTTTATTCAGTGTTTTTACAAGTTCAGATGATTCCTCACCTGTAAGATGACCGGCAGAATGGTTTGTTATTTTATTTTCTGAAACATTTATTATGTTACATCTAAAAGCAACATCATTTTTTTCAAGTTCTATTCCCATTGCAGCCGCTTCAAGAACCCCTCTCCCTTTAAAATATTTTCTCGGGTCATACCCAAGAATTGAAAGATTGGCAACAACAGAACCTGTTGAAAAATTTTCAGGGATTGTTTTTAAAAGACCGCACTTTCCCTTTTCAGCAAGTTTATCTATATTGGGCTTTTTTGCTACCTGTAGAGGTGTTTTCCAGTTTAATTTTTCTACAGGATAGTCAGCCGCTCCATCCATTATCAAAATTAAATATTTCATTTTATTCTGGAAAGTATATAATTTTTAAATGTTTCATAGTTGTTTTCTATCACATCAAAATTTTCCTCTTTCTCAATAATTTCCTTTAATGTATCAGGTATTTCGGGTTCAATATTTAAAATCTTTTTTATTTTCTCCGGGAATTTAGCAGGGTCTGCTGTTTGTAAAACAATTGTAAGGTCATCAATTTTACTTTTCTCATAACTTTTAATTCCAACTGCTGTATGTGGTTCAATAATTATTTTATACTTTTCATAAAAATTCTTTATTGTCTCATCAACTTCTTCATCTGTTATCGAAAAGGAAATAAAATCATTTCTTAACTTTTCTATATCAGGTTTTCTTTTCAACACTCCATATCTTAAAACAATTCCTTTTTCATTTCTTTCGTCCATTATCCATCCACCGTAAAGGTCAACAAGTCGGGCAAGATTGCTTGGATGCCCAACATTCATAGCATTTGAACTGCATCTCCTTGATGGAATTACAGGACTATACTCTCCTGTTTTTAAAAATTCAGGAAATTCGTCATTCTCATTGACAGCAACAATAAATTTCTTTACAGGTAAGCCCATCTTTTTCGCAAAAACTCCACCCATTAGATTTCCAAAATTTCCACTTGGAACAGAAAAAACGACCTCTTTTTCAAAGTTCAACCATCCATAAAAATAATATACTATCTGTGGAAGTAATCTTCCTATGTTTATTGAGTTAGCAGAAGTTAAATTTAAAGAGGAAAATGACTGGTCATTAAAGGCAATTTTAACAAAATTCTGACAATCATCAAATTTCCCTTTAATACCAATTGCAATGATGTTATCTCCGAGAGTTGTCATCTGTTTTCTCTGCCTTTCTGAAACTTCTTCAAAAGGGAAAAGAACAACAACTTTTATATTTTCTTTTCTGTAAAAAGCATTTGCAACTGCTCCACCAGTATCTCCAGAAGTAGCAACAAGAACTGTTAACTTTTTATTCTCTTTACCTGCAAAAAATTCCATTAACTTTGCCATCATTCTTGCAGCAAAATCCTTAAAAGAACAGGTATGTCCTTTATCAAGACGGAGTATATAAAGTTTCTCTTTTTCAATTTCAACGAGTGGAATCTGGAAGTTATAGACCTGCTTACATATCTCATAAAGTTTTTCTTTACTTATTTCGTTTTTCAGAAATTTATAAAGAATAGAAAAAGCAACTTCAAAATATGGTTTTTC
>JAGGVW010000162.1 GCA_021157805.1 bacterium | reverse complement strand
GGGCTCGTATTCTATCTACCGCAAACTCTATAAAAGACATTTTAGAAGTATCATAAGTTGGATCTATCATATCTTTTTCAACAAAAACTTCAATTAGCCATTCTCCTTCTTTTGTTTCTGTTTTTCTTAATAAAAGTCTACCAGAAACTTCTTTAAGAAAGTAATCCTGTGGATATTTAAATTCATATCCATAATCTTCATTCCTATAAGTCTTCCGATCAGCAATTTCTTTTTCAACTTCTTTTGGTGCTTCAAAATACTGCCAACCAAAAATTCCTCCAACAACAAGAATAACAAAAATAGCTATAATCCAAATTTTAGAAGAAGATTGGTTATTCATGGTTTATACCTTTAATAAATGTACTATCTAACCACTTCGGTAACAAAATGGTTAGAGGTAGTTTTTAATTTTCTCTCAACTGCTCAGGCTTTTAGTTGAGAGATTTCGACTTTGAAAGTTTGTTATATTACAATACTATAATATCACATCTTTTTTTAATCTGTCAATTAGTAAAATGGCTTCCTATTATAAATCCAAGTAAATTTAATCTTTATTGAATAATCATAAATACCTCATTAGCCCTGATAATATTTCTTTCTTCGAGAATGCCTTTTACAGTAAATGGATAAAATGGACCACTCCAATTTTTAAGCAAAGAATAAAATTCAGAAAAAGTAAAATATTCTTTTTGCCAATCTGGTGCTGATATCCTATAAAATTTAGTAGAATCAGTAGTCAGTATTTTTACATTCTTTCCTTCTGGATGGGTACGTCCTTCAAAAGTTTTACTGTCTAAATCGAATCTCTTTGCATCAATAAATATACTTGCAGTTATAGGTTTACCAATTTCAGTACAATCTAATGGGCAATTTTCTTGATTTTCTGGAAATTTACATATACCGTCGCCGCATTTTGTACAATATTTCTGTTCAATTAAAGTAAGACCAGGACAGCACCAAATATCTGAAGTTCTTTCCTTGCCCTCTCCAATACACTCTCCTAATACTTTAATTCTTTCAGCAACGATTACTACTTCCCACTCAGGCGTCATTTTACCGACCATTTGATATGTTCCAGAAATTGATATAAAGTCCCCTTCTCTTAAATTGTCCAACGAAAGAGCGTTGTTTGCCTTGTCTACAATAATTGTCTTTGGTAAAACAAAACTTCTAATTGTTCTATTTGCACCTTGCGCTTCTATAATAATTCCCTTCTCAATTTTGGATGGAGTGATTAGAGTGATTGTCCCCTTCCATTCTATCCCAGATTCTCGTGTATTGATAGGAGAACTCCAGCCAGAACGATTGGCTGATAAAGATTTCAATAAATCTTCTGTCGTTTTAGTTTCTTGCGTGCTAACAGAAAGAATCCCATACCGATAAACTAAAATCCCTCCCACAATAAAAGCAACAAGAATTAAAACAATAACGATTATTACAAAATTTTTTTGATTAGTCATAAATTTTATTTCCTTGTTGAATATAAAAAATTAACATACTCCTGGGTAAAGTTTGAAAAACTACACCTAAAGTGATAAAATGTTAATGGTTTATTACTTTAGGGAAATGAAAATAAATATAATTAAATGTCCAGAGTGTGGTAATCTTAAATTTTGGAAATTGAAAAATGGAAGATTGAAATGTAAAAGTTGTTATCATTATTTTACTCCTGATAAAAACAAAATCAAAGTAGAAAAGAATATTTTAAGAAAGATTATCTCTGAATTTCTTTTAGAACATTCAACCAATGTTATTCTTGAAAGAATCAATGTCTCTAAATACAAACTCCTAAAGATATTGACTCTTTTAAGAATGGAAATGACTAAAGATGTGCCAGATTTTTTCAGGAATAGTAGAAGTAGATGAAACTTATTAAAGATTATCTTTATACCTTGGAGAATATGTTTGGAGATACAATTACAGAAAATTATCTTTAAAAGAACGGGAAAACCTTTTATTTAGGCTATTTTTCAAACATTTTAGGTCCGAACAATCGAACTTTACCCTCTTAGATGAAATGAAAACTTTTTGGATGCCTCATTACCTATTAAATCCATTTTTCAAACTTTATCTTAAATAAGATATAAACTTTCAAGATCTTCTTTTATTATATCCCCTCCAGATAAGATTTCAGTCTCTCCTTTTGTGAATAAAAGATACTTTTTCCTCTCCTCAGTAGAATAATGTTAGAACCTACTTGGTAGAATTATTTACTCCAAAAATCTAAAAGCAGAAAGCATTTGGTTTAATATTTTTATATTGGGATCTTTCTTGCCTTTATAACCCAAAGTAATTTGCCCCGAACATTCCCAATCCTCTTTATTCCAAATTACCACAATTAAATTATTAAACTCTTCTTCGATCTCGGGATTTGGTTCTAAAATCATCTTTGTCAGATATTTTTTACTGTTTTGAATTTTTATTTGTTCAGTTTCTTTAATAACCCAGGACTCATAGCCAATTTCAGGAATTGGATTCTGTATAGTTAAAACGTGTTTCCCTTCCGCATCACTAAAATATATCTTTAATCCAAAATTTTGTGGCTGAGAAATTTCCTCTCTATATTCCCATTCGCCTGGGTATTCGATCTCGTATCCATACTCCTCATTCTTATAAGTTTCCCAATCAATAGCCTCCTTTTGAATAAACTTAAAAGTAGAAACTATTTTTTCTAAAACCCCTGGCTCTTTTTCTAAACTTTTCTCTCCCAATTCTGTAAGTTGAAAAAATATACCCCGGGCTAGATCGGTCTGTTTAGAAATATCAAAAGCAAATATCGGCCCTTTTACCCTTTTTGAAGTTTCTGTTTTTC
>JAGGVW010000083.1 GCA_021157805.1 bacterium | reverse complement strand
AATTAATGATTTCCTTGCAAAAAAAATTTGTAGAGATTTAGGGATAAAAGAAATCTGATAAAATAAATTTATCCAGGACCCGGTTCTGAATAAGGGGAATTGAAAATGAGAAAAAGAATAATTTTAGTTGATATAATGATTATCTCAATTTCTTTCCTTCTTGGTTATTATTTTAGATTTTACTCAGGCCTTTTTCCATTCAAAGGAATTCCCCCTATTAGACCTTATATTAACATAACAATTTTTATAACTTCTGGGTGGATTTTAATTCTTTATTCACTCTCTTTATATAAAGAAAAGATTTTTTCAAATCCTGTAAAAGAATTGAGTATTATAATTGAGGGAAGTTTCTGGGCTATGGTGTTTTTAATGGCAGGGGCTTTTCTTTACAGAGGATTTTCATATTCTCGTCTTGCAATTGGTTTCAGTGGGATTTTTGCTTTTATCCTAATTTCTATTTTTCACATAACGATTTCAAGGTTTCCAGGAAGCAGGAAAAAAGTGGCTATCATAGGAAAAAGTAAAGAAATTGAAATTCTGAAAAAGCGAATTAAAATTCACCCATATATAAATTTTGAATTAAAAGAGACAACCCTTGAGGAAATAAAAAAAGAGGTAAATAAAAAGAATATTGATTTCATAATTTTTGCTTCAAAGAATATCAAAGAAAAAATTGAGATTGAAAAGTTATGCTTCAAATACAACATAAAACTTTATTCAATACCAGAAATATACTTTCATTTTTTTTCAGGAAAAGTTGAAGACATTGATGGACTTCCTTTAATAGTTGCTGAAAAGACGCCTTTAAATAACTTTCCAAATTATCTGATTAAAAATGCTTTTGATTTATTTCTGGGATTAATTTTTTCTTTAATTTTATGCATCTTTCTCCCTTTTATATCACTTCTTATTAAAATTGATTCTAAAGGTCCTGTCTTTTTTACTCAAAAGAGAATTGGTAAAAATGGAAAAATTTTTAAAATTTTTAAATTCAGAACAATGAAATATTCAAAAGAAGAGAATATTCCTTATACATTACCAGATGACCCAAGATTAACAAAAGTTGGGAAATTTATGAGAAAATATAATATAGATGAATTACCTCAAATATTCAATGTTTTATCAGGAGAAATGTCCCTTATAGGACCAAGACCTATTTCTATTTATGATACTGCGTTTTTCAAATTACCTGAATTTTCACTGAGGTTAAGTGGGAAACCTGGAATAAGTGGATGGGCACAGATTCATGGATTAAGAGGGGGAAGATTTGAACCAGAAGAAAGGATTAAATATGATATTTACTACATTGAGAACTGGAGTATTTACCTTGATTTTGCTATTTTAATTTATTCTTTCTTTTCTTTCAAAAATGCCATTTAGAACCCGGTTCTAACAAAGGTTAAAAGATTTTTTTATTGGTGGAAAATAGAGCGTGTGTTGTTTTTTCCCAGAAGTGTGGCTTCCTGAAATACTGGAAAAGTCCTTTCCATGCTCCTGCACTCATCAAAAGCCAGTAAAAAGGAGAAAGGAGAGAAGGAATTATTAATCTGTACCATTTCCTTTTAAAAACAGCGATAACATTTATAAAAATAAAAACCAAATTTCCGAAAAGAAGAACAGGAGTAACTATGAGGAAAAATTTGTTTGGAAAATAAAGTTTATTTGAAGAAAAAAGCCAGAAAATTAATAAAATCCAGGCAATTGGGTTAAAACATAAGGTAAAAAAATTCCCGCCAACTATTATATTGAAATGAAGAAAATTTATAAATCCAATTCTCTTCATAAGTTGAAAGGGTTTTCTCATATTGACAAAATATGTTTGAATATATCCCTTTACCCACCTGCTTCTCTGTTTTATCCAGTTTCCAACTTTACTGTTTGCTTCCTCCCAGGTTGTTGTATCAAGAACTCTTGTTCTATATCCCTCTTTAAAAATTCTTATTCCAAGGTCACAATCTTCCGTCACATTGAAAGGGTCCCATCCATTAAGTTTTCTGAGAATTTCTGTTCTAAAATGGTTTGATGTTCCACCAAGAGGGATTGGAGCCCTTATTGTATCAATCCCTGGCAGATAAAGGTCAAACCAGGAAGTATATTCTGCGGTGAACCACTTTGTTAAAATATTCTGATAGGGATTGTAATAATTCAATTTTGCCTGGAGACATATAACATTCTTTTCAACTTTTCTAAATCCAATAATCGCTTTTTTTAACTGGTCTGGTTCAGGTATATCTTCTGCGTCATATATAACAAGAAAATCACCTCTTGCCTGTAAAAGACCATAATTCAGTGCTTTACCCTTTGTCTTTGGAGGAAAATCAGGAACAAAAATAATCTTCCACCAGGCAGGCAATTTTTTTTCTTTTAAAATCTCTTCCATCTGCTTATCATCTTCTTCAACAAGCAACATAACCTCAAGTTTTTCTTTTGGATAGTCAAGATGTTCTATAGCATTGAAAAGTTGAGAGAAAATCTCTTTTTCTTTATAAACAGGTAAAAGAATTGTATATAATGGCCAGGAATGATTTGATAAGATTTCATATTCTGAAATTTTTATTTCAGAACTTTTAACTATTCCTGCAATTATGAGGAAAAATTTATGAAGGCATATAACAAAATATATAAATGAAATAAGATAAAAAATATAAAAACTTCCATTTTTCAGGTGGTCATAAATAAGATAAATAAAAAAAAATATTAGAATAAGAATGTAAAATTTTTGAGTTAAAGTCAGATTATAAAAAGCGTTATCTTCTGGAACTGGTATCCTTTTCTTTATTTCTTCAATAATTTTTTCGTTATTCATTATATATTATTTT
>JAGGVW010000112.1 GCA_021157805.1 bacterium | reverse complement strand
GATAAAAAACTCTGCATTAATGCTTTCTCCTTTTATTCCACAAACTGTTGAAAAAATTTTCTATATGCTTGGGATAAATGATAAAATAAATAATAATAATTTTTCTTCAATAAAAGAAAGAATACCATCTAAAATAAAAACGGGAAAAAGAGAAATACTTTATCCGAGGAAAAAATGAAGCCAGTTTATAAACGAATACTTTTAAAACTTTCAGGGGAAGCCCTTCTTGGCAAGAAAAAGTCAGGAATAAGTTCTTCTGCCCTTATATCCATTTCTGAAGAAATTAAAAAAGTTAAAGAACTGAATTGTGAAATTGCAATTGTTGTTGGTGGTGGAAATATTTACAGAGGCAGTCAAAGAGATAAAAATGTAATTGATTCTGTAACTGCTGATTATATGGGAATGCTTGCAACAGTCATAAATGGACTTGCTCTCCAGAACTGTCTTGAGAAAAAAAACCTTGATACAAGAGTTTTAAGTGCATTTGAAATGAGAGAGTTTTGTGAGCCATATATAAGAAGAAGAGCAATAAGACATCTTGAAAAAGGAAGAATTGTAATTTTCGTAGGAGGCACAGGGAATCCATATTTTACGACTGATACTGCTGCTGCTCTAAAAGCAGTTGAAGTGAAAGCAAATGTAGTTTTAAAAGCAACAAAAGTTGACGGAGTTTATAGTGCTGACCCATTAAAAGACCCTGATGCAAAGAGATATGAAAAACTGAGTTATATGGAAATACTACAGAATAGATTAAAAATTATGGATAGCACTGCAATTTCTTTATGTATGGAAAATAATATCCCAATTGTTGTTTTCAATTTATTTAAAAAAGGAAATCTTAAAAAAGTTATTTGTGGACAGGGTAAAAAAACAATTGTGAGTGAATAAAGGGAGGGTTTTATGAAAAATAAAATTGTTAAAGAAGTTGAGAGTAAAATGAAAAGTGTCGTTGACTATTTTACAAAAGAAATCGGGACTTTAAGAATTGGAAGAGCGTCTGTTTCACTTCTTGAAGGAATAGTAGTAGAATATTATGGTTCAAAACTCCCTATAAACCAGATCGCAACAATAACAATACCACAACCACAACTTCTTGTAATTCAACCATGGGATAAAAATGTTATTGATGAAATTGTAAAAGCAATTCAGTTAAGTAATATTGGACTTAATCCTATGTCTGATGGAAATGTTATAAGAATACCTGTCCCTCCTTTAAGTGAAGAAAGAAGAAAAGAAATTGTAAAAATTCTCCATAAGATGAGTGAAGAAGCAAAAGTTGAAATAAGAGAAGTAAGAAGGGAAGCAAATTCGAAGTTAAAAGAGAAAGAAAAGAATGGAGAAATTTCTGAAGATGATATGTACAGAGGAATAGAGGAAATCCAGAAAATAACAGATAAATATATTGAAGAAATTGATAAAAAAACGGAAAGTAAAGAAAAAGAAATAATGGAATTATGAAAAATATTGTAATAGCAATTGATGGTCCCGCTGGAGCAGGAAAAAGCACAGTTGCAAAACTTGTTGCTAAAAAGATTGGTTTTCTTTATATAGATACAGGGGCAATGTATAGATGTTTAACTTTAAAAGCAATGAGGGAAAAAATTAACTGGGATGATGAAGATAAACTTGTTAAAATGGCTCAAAATACAACGATTGAACTTGAAAATAAAGATGGCAAATACAGGGTAATAATGGATGGGGAAGATGTTAGTAATGAGATAAGAAAAGAAGAGGTTGGCAAGAATACAAAGTATGTTGCATCAATTCTAAAAATAAGAGAAATACTATGGAAAATGCAGAGAGATTTTAGAAAAAAATTTAATATAGTTATGGAAGGAAGAGATATTGGTAGTAAAGTTTTCCCTGATGCACAGATAAAAATTTATTTAGATGCTTCAGTTGATGAAAGAGCAAAAAGGAGATATTTACAACTTAAAGAAATGGGGATTGAAGGTAATATTGAGAAAATAAAAAAGGATGTTATAAAAAGAGATGAAGTTGATAAAAATAGAAAAATAGCTCCTCTTGTAAGAGTTCCAGAAGCAGAATATATAGACACTACAAATCTTACGATTAAACAGGTAGTTGATAAAATCTGCAATTTCTATAAAAAAATCTGTTCTGTCTGATGGAAAACAGCGGGAGTTACATTTTAATCCTGAAACTTGAAAGAGATAAAAAAATAAAGGTTGGCTCTCTAGGATATATCAATTTTAAAAAAGGATATTATTTCTACTGTGGTTCTGGAAAGAAAAATCTATCTCAAAGAATAGAAAGGCATAAAAGAAAAAATAAAAAAAATTTCTGGCATATAGATTATTTAAGAGAAAAAAGTGAATATATCTGTGCTATAATATTTGATAAATTAACTGAATGTCAACTTGCTGAAAAATTAAAAAACATAACAGAAAGTTCTATAAATAATTTCGGCTGTTCTGACTGCAAATGCAACTCCCACCTTTTCTACTCCTCAAAAGCACTTGATTTAAAAACATTAAAATAATACATCTTGAAAGAAGAAAAATTTGTTAAAATCCATTAATATACATTCTCTATTTTTTTTCATAACTATATAAATTTATTGAGAAAGTTTTAATTTTGTGATTGTTTCTCCACCATTTATAAGGTAAAGGAGAGGGACAGGTCTATCAACTCCTTCAATAAACTTTGGTCTTGCCTGCCATGGAGTAATTGATAAAACATTTGTAAAATCCGTCCAATATTCAAGTCTTGCTACATTCAAACCCCATATCATATGAAAGTGATTTGCAGGTGCATACTGTTTATATTCAAGCATTGAAGCATATTTTGGGACAACAAAAGTATGTGGCCATGTATATGTTGATGTTTTACAGACCTCTTCAGCAAGTTTTTCAGGTAATTCTGCAGTTTCTGCTTCATCCCATACAAGAGAAAATATATTATTTAGTGCAGAATAAGCAAGACGTCCTGCAATTCCTTTAATTCCACCTGGAGAGATAAAATTCACTGAATTCCCAAGTCCAGGGAAATAAAATTCGTCAGCCAGTGGAAATTTTATTCTTTTCATAATTTCTTCCATTTTTTCTCCTGGCTTTCCAGCCCAGTCAAAAGATGCACTTCCTGAATTATCACCATCAACAAAACCTTTCTTTACCCAGATTT
>JAGGVW010000264.1 GCA_021157805.1 bacterium | reverse complement strand
GTTATTGCCCCCATTATTAAAGTCCCTACCCCACAATATAAAAGAAGTTTCAAAAATTTATAAAGAGTTGGATAAAGTTTAAATTTTTTCATCATAATTAATGAAAGGAGAATAAGTAAAATTCCATAACCAGCATCAGTCAGACAGAATCCAAAAGAAATGGCAAAAAATAAAGAAAGAGGTGAAGTAGGGTCTAAATTCTTATAAACAGGCCTTCCATAGAGGTCTGTAACAACTTCAAATGGTTTTATTAAAGGATGATTTTCCAGACATATAGGAACATTTTCGCTTTCTTCTGGTTCGGAAAGATGTAAAAATCCCTCAGGGATATTTCCTTTTACAAAATTATTCAATTTCTCAATATCTTTTTCCTTAATCCATCCACAAAAACCCTTTATGAATTTTGAACTACCAAGTTTCTCTTTTGTTTTAAAATAGTCAAGAAGAGAAAGATAATAGTCATAGACAACAAAAATTTCTCTTTTTATCTTTTCAATTTCTTTAAGTTTTTTCTCATAATTTGCTATTTTCTGTTGATTCTTCTTCTTTGTCTTCAAAAGTTTATCTATTATCTTTATAGGATACCCATTCCACCTTTTAACTTCAACAATTTTTCCTCCGTTTCCTTTTATCTTTTGAATTATATTTTCTCTTTCTTCTCTGGAAAATATAGTTAGATAAAATGTTTCTTTTTTGTCTCTGTAAACTTTTTCAACAAAAACATTATCAATTTTTATTGAAAATTCCTTTTTTACTGTAAAAAGGAAAAAAGAAAAGTTTTTCAAAGAGAAAAGGATTGAAAAGTCAATTCGGATATTTTTGATAGGTTCAAGTTGGTTTATTATGCTATCTATTTTTTTATCAATTGTTTTTCTTCTTTCAATTTCATCGTTCAATTCCTTAAATTTTTTATAATTTTCCTCAACTGGAAAAGTGGATATAACTTTCTGTTCCTGTTTCTCTGTTAGAAGAATTTTCCCACCGAATTCTTTTCCTTCAACTTTCTTAACAATTCCTTTTAAAAATTCAAGTTTATTTATTTTTTCTTCAATAGAAGTGAATGTGCTTTTTAAATTTTCAAAACCAAACTCTTTTTTCAATCCTTCTATTTCAACAATCTCTTCTTTTTGAAGTTTCTTAAGGAGTTTCTCCTCATCTCCTGTAAAAAACAGATGAAATTTTTTCATTCTGGCTATCATTCATACCCCTTGTTTATTTTTACATATTCCTCAGTTAAATCACATCCCCACCCTGTCGCCTCAAATTTCCCTTTTTTCAGGTCTATTTCTATTAAAATTTCTTTCTCCTTCAATTTTTCCTCAAGCAATTTTTCATCAAAATCTAATGGTTCTCCTTTAAAAACATCTATACCACACATTTTAAGTTCAACCTTTTCTGGTTTAAATTTTACCTTACAACTGCCAATAGATGAAATTATTCTTCCCCAGTTTACCTTGTTTCCATAAATGGCTGTTTTAACAAGATTTGAACCGCATACTTTTTTTGCCACCCTTTTAACATCTTTCTCACACCATCCACCTTTAACTTTCACTTCAATAAATTTTGTTGCACCTTCCCCATCTTTTGCAATCATCTTTGCAAGATTAACACAGGTTTCTTTCAATTTATCAGCAAATTCAAAATACTCCTCTGTTCCATAATGAATTCTTTTGTTTCTTGCTGCTCCATTTGCCAGACAAACAACCATATCATTTGTGCTTGTATCATTATCAACTGTTATCATATTAAAAGAATTATTTACACCTTCTTTTAATGCAATATCAAGTGCTTTTTTCTCAATAACTGCATCTGTTGTTATAAAAGCAAGCATTGTCGCCATATCAGGATTTATCATACCAGCTCCTTTCGCCATTCCTCCTATACTTACAACTTTCTTTCTTCCTTCTATTCCAGTATCTACCTGAAATTCTTTTACAAAAGTATCAGTTGTTGTTATACCTTCTGCTGCTTCTTTATGTCTATCTCTGGATAAATTTTTTATAAGTTCATCAAAAGAGGAGATTATTTTACTATAAGGAAGTGGCTTTCCAATAATCCCTGTTGAGGCAAAAAGGATATTATTTTCTTTTATATTAAGTTTTTCAGCAAGTTTTTTCACAACTTCCTTTGTCTTACTGTAATTTTCTCTTCCATTGCAGGCATTGGCATTTCCACTGTTAATGATAACCGCATATACTGGATTTTTTATATTTTTAATACTCCATATTACGCTGTATGACTTAAATTTATTTGTTGTGAATGTCCCAGCAGCAACACAGGGAAGACGAGAATAAATTAAAGAGATGTCCTTTTCCCCATTTTTTTTAATACCACAATGGATTCCAGATGCAAGAAATCCATAAGGATAGGTTACTCCACCTCCCTTCTTATTTCCCATTTTTCAACTCCTATGCCCAGAATAAAATGTTCCCTGTTTCTCCTGTAAAGAAATCAATAATCAGCCATATTCCATTCACAAGAAATTGACCAACGATAAGTCCTATAAAAAACATTTTCCCTTTTTCGTAAACTTTTGCTCCACCATATCTTAAAATTAGAAATTTTACAAGCCATGCAATAAATATAGAAAACCATAGAGCGTTTGTCATCATAATTGTAGAAAAAGCGAAACCAAGTGGATGGAGAGGGAACCATAAAAATCTCATTCTCATAAATTGTAAAAATATTGTAAAGACAGCCCCTATTCCAAAAAAAGTCCAGTAAAGCATATCAGGACCTGTTGGTTTCTTTATTTCCTGAATAATGTATCTCCATCCATATTGAGGGCCATTAATGAAAAACCAGCTGTTTGCATTTATTGCTCCATATTTATAACCTAAATAAAGGGTCATCCAGATAGAAGAAAATAAAGTTGTTAAAATTGATATAAGGATTGCTAAAAAAATTATTTTTTTTCTTGCTTTCACTTCTTCAAGCATTTTAAGTCCATTTGCAACAGAAGCCATAACAAAAGTTCTAACATCTGATGAATAAACAAAAGTCAATCCAAGAGCACCAAGAGCAGAAGGACCGAGATTTTTTGAACCAAAAAATGAGTTCGTAATTACAGGTGCAATAACTGGTGCTCTTGTTGCTGCAAGACCTCCTTCAGAAATTACTCTTGTTATTCCTATAAAAATTACAAACATAAATATTATAAAAAATATTGATGGGAAAACAGGTAAACCGCTTAAAATAAGCCACCAGAAAATAATTAGAAGAGAAATAATCAAACCCCAGAATGCTACTTTAAAAGAGACAATTTCATAATCACCAGAATCATCTTTTTCTTTTCCTGTCGCTTTCCTGAAAATCTCTTTCAATTGTCCTCTTGAAACCCAAAGGCCATAAACTACTATTACAAATAAAGAACCAAGGGATTGCCATCCAAGAAGGGGTCTCTCAGCATTATATGGAAGGAATTCAGAAGTTCCAAAGCCAGTTATATTGAAAAATCCCTGCTGTATCGTGGATAACAAACAAAAAAACCATAAACTAAAAGATAAAGGAAGATTAACAAAGTAAGTAAAACCAATCATAGGAAAACTTATTCTATACTGGAGTCCAATTGTCCTTCTAAAAATAGGGATTGATGTTACAAGTTGTATTCTCGGAAATAATTCATTATAAAAATGAATACCATTTATACAACCAATGATAAAAGGAATTGCTATTCCAAGCCAGAAAAGATTATTATGAAAGATTTTGTTTTCATCCGCTTTTATCAAAGAAAGAGGTGCTTTTGTCAATGGATAATTTAACTTTTCCTTTTCCACCCATTGTTTTCTTAAAATAACCATTATAAAAACCATAGCAAGATAAAGAGAAATTATAAGAGGAAACCAGGGAAGTAATACTCTTATCCAGGGAGACCATGGAATACTCTGGCCTTTTGGAATCCCTTCAAAAAACCATTTTATTGTATTAGTATCTCTTAATATAGTCCAGTTTTTTAAGTGATTTATAAAAAGTTGGTTCCAGTTATTCTGTGGAGTAGCATAATATTTTGTTCCTGCAATAAGTGGAACAAGATATAAAACAAGTCCCATTGTAGGGATTGAACAGGAAACAATCATCATAATGTAAATCAAAATCATTTCTGAAACAGAAAGAGAAATTTTAGGGACAAATTTTTTTAATAGATAATTTATTAGAGTTATCCAGAAAATAAGGAATATTGCTGCAGGAGTTGTGAAATCAAGTGCCATATAAGAACCTTTAGTAACCATCAGATTATAAACATTCCCAACTCCTATAAAAAAAGAAAGGATTGTTCCTATCAATAAAGACCTTTTAGTAAAAATTTTTTTCTCCATATTTTCTCCTTTTTAAATTTACTTAAAATCCCAGTTTTCATATAGAAATGGAGAAATTTCTTCTATAAAAAGTGATTTGTTATAGTAATAATT
>JAGGVW010000064.1 GCA_021157805.1 bacterium | reverse complement strand
TTTAAAGTAACCATCGATTGATAGGGAAGATAAATGATAAAAGGGGTGTTTAAAAAAGCGATTGTAAATAAAAGAAAAGGAGTGGGGTTAGTCGCGTGTCTTCTTGCAGTAGTTTTATTTGTTCCGCAAAGTTATGCGATATCACCCCCTCCCGGCACTTCTATTATAAACACCGCCTTAGTTACTTATAAAGACGGTAGTGGTAACAAAATGGGTTGTTTAACTGCTACGGTAGAGAATTTTGTTGGAGAATGCCCTCATCTGGAAATTACCACACTTGTTTCTTCCAATCCTGTTAACATAGGTGCTAATATTGTATATACAATAATGTATGCCAATACCGGCAATGCATATGCTACAGGTGTAGAAATAACGGATAATCTTTCTAATTATGTGGAATTTTCAGATGCTTCCCATGCAGGTGTTTATGACCAGCAAAATAATACTATTACCTGGAAAATAGGCACACTTGCTCCAGGGAAATCTGGTTCGGTTACTATTCAAGGAAAAGTTAAAACTCCTGATGATTATCCGGAAGGTTCTCAAGATGTTATTAAAGAAGGAACTCTTATCATCAATTCGGTATCTATTACTTGTGTAGAGGGTTTAATCGCAACAGATGAAATTTCAACTCCTGTAGGTGAAAACGCCAACTTACAAATCATAAAAAAATGTAATCCTTTAGCAGTAGCACCGGGAGGTATAATAACCTATACCATTAGTTACAAAAATGTGGGTAATGTCCAAGCCGAAAATGTGAATATTACAGACCAATTACCCCAAGGTACTTCTTATGTATCAGGTTCGGCAACCAATGGAGGAATTCTTAACGGACGCACATTAAAGTGGAATATAGGAATTCTCCCTGCTGGTTCAGAAGGAGAAGTATCTTTTAAAGTAAAGGTTTCCTCTCTTACTTCCCCTGGAGAATTTATATCAAATATAGCCGTTATTAAATCCACTGCCGGCGTTGTCAACTCTCAGGAAGTATTTACATATATTACGGAAGAAACACCCGGGCAGGTAAAATTTTTCAATTCAGTGTGGAATGAAACTTGCAGTTTTACAGTGGGTGACGGTATATGTCTTCAGGTAATCGACCCCGATGAAAACATCAATCCAGATTCTCCTGATACAGTGAGTGTACTTGTGGAAAGCAGCAGAGACAGAGAAGTTGTCCATCTGACTGAAACAGGAATAAATACAGGAATATTCAGAAAATGTATTTCCAGTAATACAGGTTCTTCGATACATGGAGATGGTATACTTACTTTAACTTTTGGTGACAGGATAACCGCTATCTACAATGACAGAACTTTCGGAGTAGATAAAGATCTTGCTTGTGTTGATCCCAGCGGTTATGTCTATAACTCTTTCACAGGACAGCCCGTTTCGGGAGTAATAATAACTCTGATAGATGATACAACAGGACAACCTGTGCCTAATTCTGCTCTTCAGGGTGATAATCCTGTTATTACAAATAGCAGTGGATATTACTCTTTCATTTTCACTCCAGGTGCTATTCCCACAGGAGGTAACCTGTACCATTTGGAAGTAGTACCTCCATCCAGTTATATTCTTTCCACCTCACATCCTCCTGTTTCAGGTCCTGACACCGGAGGTGCCGGTTATGTAGATATAAACTCTAATGGAGAAATAGTCGCACCTACTGCTGGAACATCAAGAGTGGATGATAATAGTATGCCTCCTTTCAATGTTGCTGGAGATGCAGGGTTAACTTACCGATACTCTTTTAAGATTCGTTACCAACCAGGTGCAAAAGGCAATATTGTTCTGAATAATATACCTCTTGACCCAGTACCGGTTTCTCAACTTGGTCTGCAGATAACTAAAACTGTCAATAAAAACAGTGTTTCCATAGGCGACCTTATACGCTATGAAATTAATGTGGAAAATACGGGTGTTGCTCCAATAGAAAATATCAGGATAATAGACATTATGCCCATTGGGATAATATACAAAGAGGGTTCAAGTTTACTTGATGGAGTGAAAATTAGCGGCCCGGTTAGTTTTTCTCCTGGAGAACTTATCTGGAAGATAGGAGCCCTTAACAATGGGGAAAGTAAGAAACTTACTTATGCTGCTGTAGTTGGTTCTAAAAGCCATAAAGGTGATGGTAAAAATACAGCAGTGGCTGAAGGGGTTAATCTGGGTAGAACCATAACATCCAATGAAGCCAGTGCAACTGTAGATATCAACGAAGGAGTTTTCACTACCAAGGGGACTATTATAGGTAAGGTGTTTGTAGATATAAACAGAGATGGAATTCAAAATAGCCCTGAAAATACAGAAGATAGAACTTTTTTAGAAAAAGGTGTGCCCAATGTTGTTATCTATATGGAAGATGGTACCCGAGTAGTTACTGATGAAAAAGGGAAATTTTCTATACCTGGTGTAAAGGCAGGCACACATGTTTTAAGATTGGATAAAACGAGCTTACCTGAAAGATTAAAACCGGTTCCAGTAAATAATAGATTTATGGGAAGTAACGATTCTCAGTTTGTAGATGTAAAACAGGGCGGTCTTTTCAAAGCCAATTTCGCTGTAGTAGAGGAAAAGAAAACTTTAGAGTATAGTAACTCTTACAGTAAAAATAATTCAGAAGAAGCAAAACTTCCTTTTGAATATCTCACTGGCGAAAGTAAAGAAAATTTAAAAACCGCAGAAGAAATATCTCTGGAAAAGAAAATTCTGGAGATGACCCCGGAATTGGAAATACTCAACTTGAAAAACTGTGACATAATCAGGAAAGCAAATACTGATATTTTAGTTAAATGTTCTTCGTCAACTGAATTGATGCTATTTGTCAACGGAAAAGAAATAGATTCATCCCGAATAGGTAAGAAAACAGTCAATACCAGAAATAAAGTTGCTATTTACCAATATGTGAGTATTAAACTAAATTCAGGAGAAGAAAACACTATCGTTGCTAAAATTAAGGATAGATTTGGCAACATACGGGATAAAAAAGAAATAAAGGTTTATTGTGTGGGTAAGCCAGCAGCAATAAAAACAGAAAAAGAAAAATATACTCTTCCTGCTGATGGACAGATAGTTACTGAGATTAAAATAACTTTATGGGATAAAAACAATAAGCATATTACGGATAAACATCTGATAACTGTTTTCTTAAATGAAATTACTTCTGTAAATGAAGATGTTGATAAAACTTCTCCAGGATTGCAGATACTGTACAGAAACGGTGTAGCAAATTTAAAAATAAAATCAGCATGGCAGCCCGGTGAAGCAGAAATAACTTTACAATGTGACGATATAGAAAAAACTCTTCTTATAGATTTTACTCCTCATCTGCGTGATATGTTTATTGTGGGTATGGGAGAACTTGTGCTGGGTTCTGGTTCATCAGAAGGAAATGACGAATACTCAGAAAATAACTGGCTAAAAGATGGATTTTATTCCGGAGGCAGAGGAGCTTTTTTTATGAAAGGGAAGGTGGGTAAAGACATTTTACTCACTGCTTCTTATGATTCCCGAAAGGACAGAGACGATTTATTTAGAGAAAATGATACAAATGTCGAATCGGAAGAAAAATATCCTATTTATGGAGATGAAAGTGAAGTTGGATATGAAGCAGTTTCCCAGAGTAAAATATATGTTAGAATCGATAAAGGAAATTCTTACGCTATGTATGGAGATTACCATACTGATTTTAACGAAACAAGATTATCTGCTTTTATGCGTAGTTTCAACGGATTTAAATCTGAACTGAATAGCAACAAATTTTCTCTGAAAACTTTCTTTGCTCATACTGACAGAACTCAAGTAGTGGATACTTTAAGAGGAAAAGGTATTTCTGGCTATTATTATCTAAGTGAAACTCCTGTTGTAAGAGGCAGTGAAAGAATTGTAATTGAGGTAAGAGATAAAAATAATCCTCAGAGAGTTTTAAACAGGGATTATCAAATAAGGAACAGTGATTATTTTATAGATTATGACCTTGGTACAATCCTTTTTAAAGAGGCGATACCTTCCTATAACCAGGAATACAACCCTGTTTATATCATTGTCACTTATGAAAGCGAAAACCTTGATAAAAAATACAGTATTTATGGGGCTCGAGGTACTTTAAAACCTGTTCGTTGGTTAGAAATGGGCTTTACAAAAATTCACCAACAACAAGCCATACATGATTATCAACTAACTGGTTTTGACTTAAAGTTATCTCTTCCCCTACAAAGTAAATTAAAAGTCGAATATGCCACAACAAGCGGGTTATTTGATACAGGTGGTATACTTACTCCACAGGATGATAATGGTTGGTTAGTCGAATATTCTGGAGAACCATCGGATAATGTAAAATGGCTTTTTTATTATCAAAATACCGGCAAGTATTTCAAAAACCTTTCAGCAGTTGATGTTTTTCGTGGTAGCGAAAGGTTCGGAGGAGAACTTACCTTTATTCTTGATAAGAACACAAGGATTAAAAGTTCTTGCTTAAATGAGAAAGATAAACTTAACAATTCAACCCACACTCTCGCATCTATTGATTATATAAAAAATTTCACAAAATCCAAATGGACTTTCGGCCTTTTTCATGAAGAATCCAACGATAAGTATGTTCCGGTTATACAATCGGGTTCCAGAGAACCTTTTGATATCAGTGAGGAAACGGCCGATAATACAACATCTTTTAAAATAGGATATGAAAGAAATCTCGGAAAAGATTTATCTGTTATTATTTCACACCGGCAGGATATACTGAAAAACGAATATAATCTGAGTCAGGCAGGTTTTAAATATAATTATGATGAACATACGCGTATCTATGTAAAGCAAGAATATGGTAAATACGATACCCGTTCTGAAATGCGCACCGTTGTTGGAGCAGAATCAGATATAAATAGAAATACAGTTGTTTATAGTGAATACGATTTAGAGGATGGCGCAGACGGTAAAAGAAACCAGCAAATTCTGGGGTTAAGAAATAAGTTTATGCTGGGAGAAAATATCACAGGAAATTTCAGTATTGAGAATTTAAGTACTTTAACCGGAAATGAAAGAGATTCACAGCCTGACGGTTTCAGTGTTGCAACTGGCTTGGAATATTTACTTCGTGATGATTTTAAATTGACTACCAGAATGGAATACCGGAATGTAAGTGACGAAAATTCTTATCTGGCTGAGTTAGGTGCAGCACGGAAGTTAAATGCGGATTACTCATTACTTTTCAGACAGAGATTTTTCAATGATGATTTTCAGAATGTAGGAGAAAGAAAAACATGCAGCACTCTTTTAGGTCTGGCATACAGACCTATAAATAATGACAGGTTTAACGCGTTGGCAAAATTTGAATACAAACGGGATAAAAACAGTATTCCAGAATCAAATTATAACGATAAGAAATACATCTTTTCAGTTGAAGGAATTCAAGAGATAAATCCCCATATCCGAGTTAGAGGTAAATATGCCTGTAAATATGCAAATGAAAGTAATTTGGATTCCTTTACTGATTTAATTTCAACAAGATTTCTTTGGGATATTACAGAAAGATTTGATTTGGGTATCGAGTACAGAATACTTAATTCTCATAATGTTAACAGTTATAGCCATGGTGGTTCAATAGAAATGGGTATGAGAATAATCAAAAATTTATGGTTAAGCGTGGGATATTCGTTCGATAAGTTTGACGAAGATTTAACAGGTGATTATTATACTGGTAAAGGTCCTTATATCAAATTTAGGTTTAAGTTTGACGAGAATACATTCAGATGGAATAAATAAATATTTCAAACAAAAAATGACATCAGATATGTATGTTACCTTTTGGCGGAGGGTGAGGGACTCGAACCCCCATGTCCTTGCGGACGGCGGATTTCAAATCCGCTGCCTTACCAGTTAGGCTAACCCTCCATCTTTTTTATTTTCAATAACTTGAAAGGGATAATCCAAACTTTCAAATTTTTCTTGTGTCATATTTGTGCCATTTTTATTCAAAATTTCCACTGCCTGCTTCTTGACCTCTGGAGACAAATGAGCATATCTTAAAACCATAGTAAATGTTTTATGTCCAAGTAATTCCTGAACTGTTTTCAAACTCACACCTGCCATAACCAATCTTGAAGCAAAAGTATGTCTTAAATCGTGAAATCTAAAATCCTTTATACCTGCTTTTTTAACAATTCTATTAAACCAATGAGTAATATAATCTTCTCCATATTTTTCACCATTTTTATTTTCAAAAATATATTCTTTCCCACCAATAGAAAGTAGATTTAGAAAAACATTTTTAACCATCTCATTCATTGGAATTATCCTTTTTTCTTTACTTTTACTATCCTGAACTATAATTATACCCTCTTTTATGTCAATATCCCTCCATTTTAAATTCAAGATTTCCCCTCTTCTCATTCCTGTATTTAAAGCAACAAGTATTATACTTTTTAACGGTTCAGGGGATATCTTAATTAATTTTTTCTCTTCATCATCGGTTAAATATCTTACCCTTTTGTTATTCTCTTTAAATAACTTTATTTTGGGAACTTCCTCAATATATCCCCATTCTTTTGCCTTATTTAAAATTGTTTTTAAACAAGCAAGTTCTCTATTTAATGTAGAATGTTTTATTCCTTTCTCTAATCGTATTTTTTTGTACTCTTCAACCTCTTTTTCTTTAATCTCGTAAATATAATTGTTTCCAAAAAACTTATTTAGATGAGTTATACTTAACTGGTCTCTTTCCCAACTCCTTTTATTAACTTTTGAAT
>JAGGVW010000253.1 GCA_021157805.1 bacterium | reverse complement strand
GCGGTAACATCAATATATCTGCCGTTAGACCTATCCTGTAATTTCTTTAAAATTTCAAGTGAAACTTTCGCTTTATAATTTCCATAAAGTTCAAGATAGTCCTCTTCAATTCCTGTTTTTTCAGCAATTTCTTTAATCGGCTTTATCTTTGCTTTCTGTGCAATTTCAATATCACTTAACATATCTCCTCCTATTTTTCGATTGCATTATTATATCAATGATTATACCTTTTTTTTCTTTTAAAAATTATTTTCAGCATTTTGGGATGGAAATTAACTACAATTAATCCTCCAGCTATATTTCCTATTGTAACTGGAATAAGATTCTTCCAGATATAAATAAATTCAGAGAAAAAAGTTCCTTTTACCATAAGTCCAAGCGGAATAAAAAACATATTTGCAATAGAGTGCTCATAACCTGAAGCAACAAATGTCATAATAGGGAAATAAATACCAAATATTTTGCCTGTTATAGTAAGAGAAGAAATACACATAATAACAGCAAGACAAACAAGCATATTACATAAAATTCCTCTACTTAAAGATTCAACAAAACTTAAACCAATTTTTGTTTCTGCAACTTTTAAAGCAACCTGACCAATTGGAGTTAATCCTGAAAAAATATTACCCAGAAGGTTTGTTTTTAATACTATATAAGCAAGAAAAATAGAACCTAAAAAATTACCTATGTATACAATAATCCAGTTTCTTAAAAGTTTAAAAAGGTTGTATTTACCTTCAAAAAAACCAATTGTCATCAAAAGATTACCTGTAAAGAGTTCTGCCCCTGGAATTAAAACAAGCATAAGTCCTACACTAAAAACACTTCCTGCTAAAAATTTCGTAAAACCAGGATATAAATTTCCTCCACTTGAAACTGTTAAAGCACACTGAGCACCAAAACCAATATAAATACCTGCAAGAATTCCGAAAAAAAGAAGTTCAAAAATGTTTGCTTCTGCTTTTTTAATCCCAACTTTAACCAGTTCATCAGATATTTCTTTTGGCGATAAAAACAGTTGCATTTTGCCTCCCAGGAAAACTTTCCTATTTATTTACATTTTTATTTTTTCAAGAAGGTCAGGAACATATCTATCCCATCCAAGAGGCATAATATGAACTCCCTGACACATATCTTTTATTCCCTTTATAATCTCTGCTGCTATTTCAATACTTACTTTTGGTCTTTCTTTCTTTTCTGCATTTGCCATCATTTTTACATATTTTTCAGGAACAGTTACTCCTGCAACATTTTCATTCATATATTTTGCCATACCTGCTGATTTAAGGAGAACTATCCCTCCAAGAATTGGAACTTTGAATTTTTCAGCTTCTTTCATAAATTTTTCAAAAACTCCAAGGTCATAAACTGCCTGTGTCTGGAAAAATTTTGCTCCTGCTTCAATTTTCTTTTCCATTTTAATTAATTGCAATTCAAGTGGTTCATAACCTGGATTTACAACTGCTCCAAGAAAAAATTCTGGCTTACCATCAAGTTCATTTCCTGCCATATCCTTACCTTCCATCAAAGTTGAAGCAACTTTAAGAAGTAAAACAGAATCAAGGTCAAAAACCGGCTTACTTTCAGGATGGTCTCCTAAGGTTGTATGGTCTCCTGTCAAACACAAAACATTCTTTATTCCAAGAACATACGCACTTAAAAGGTCTGATTGAAGAGCAAGTCGGTTTCTATCCCTGCATGTAATCTGAAAAACTGGTTCAAAACCTCTATCAATGAGTAAATGACAGGTAGCAAGAGAACCAAGTCGCATAACTGAACTCTGAAGGTCTGTTACATTAAAAGCATCTACTTTATCTTTTAAAATATCTGCCTCTTTTAAAAATTCAAGATTCGTTCCTTTTGGCGGTCCTATTTCAGAAGTAATAACAAACTTTCCATTTTCAAGTTTCTCCTTCAATCTGCTTTTCATCTAAACCTCCTCATTTTTATCTATATCAAAGAAAACCTTTCTTCTTAAATCAATATTTACTTCCATCTTTTTAAAATCTCTTGGATTTTGATACTCTCTTAAAAGTTCAAGTTTATTTATCTTCTTCAATTTTTCATATATTAAAACCCAGACACATGGCTGTTCTTTATTTACCTCACATTTTCCATCTTCAGTTGCACCACCACAGAGACCATTAAGAAGACCTTTAGGACAATTAACTACAGGACAAATACCGCCTGTCTTTTCAAGATAACACTCTCCACAAGCAGCACATTTTTCAGAAACCAAAGCAATTCCATGATAACCAACAACAGATGTAAAACACTTTTTACACCATAATAAAATTATTCTACCAATACCCTTCAAAATATCTTTTAATTCATCCTCTTTTTTCAATTTGTATTTTGTATAATCAATTACTCTTTTTTCATCCATTTTGCTGCCTTTACCACATTTCTCAAAAGAATTGCAGTTGTTACAGAACCAACTCCTCCCGGAACAGGGGTTATTAAAGATGCTTTCTCTTTAGCTTTTTCAAACTCCACATCACCAACAACTTTATCTCCCACTCTGTTTATACCGACATCAATAACAATTGCTCCTTCTTTTATCCACTCACCAGGAATTAAATTTGCTTTTCCAACTGCCACGATTAAAATATCTGCCCTTCTCACATGTGTTTCAAGCATTCCTGCATCTGAAGTTCCTATATGGCATATTGAAACAGTTGCAAATTCATTAACAAGCAAAATTGCTACGGGTTTCCCGACAATATCAGAGTGACCAACCATAACAACTTCTTTCCCATAAAGATTTACCCCTGTTGTATCAATAATTTCTTTTACTGCAAGAGCAGTGCAGGGAGCAAGAAATGGGTTTCCATAAAAAATCCATCCTAAATTTGAAGGATTAACTCCCTCAACATCCTTTAATGGAGAAATTTTTGACTGGATTTTTTTCACATCTATACCAGAAGGAAGGGGAAGTTGAAGTATTATACCTGTGGTTTTGTTATCATTATTCAATTTTTCAATACAACTTATTATTTCCCTTTCTGTGGAATTTTCTGGTAGTTGTTCTAAACTATATTCAATTCCAACCTTTTCGCAATTTTTTTTCTGCTGTTTTATATAGACACTACTGGCAGGGTTTTCTCCAACAGATACAGCAACAAGTTCTGGATAGATTCTATCTTTTTTTAACACATCAATTTCTCTTTTTACTTCTTCTTTTATTCTTTTTGCAATTGCTTTTCCGTCAATAATTTCACCCATATTATCCCCCTATTTCTCTTGAAGTATAATGATAAACTTCCTCTCCATTCTTCTCTATTTCTTTTTCAATTTTATTGAGTTCTTCCATTAAATTCACATATTTTACCTTTTTTGAAAGATATTTCAAATTTATAAGAATATTCAACTTTGCTCCTTTAAAAGCAGAAATCCCAAGTAAAGCAACAATTCCTGTGTCTGAAATTAAATATTTATTTCCGTATTTTGCTGCAAATTTAGAAAATTCAATTATTTCTTTCATATACTCACATATTTTTTTATGAATTTCAATGGATTTTTTAAGATATTCCTGCTGTTTTTCTTTATTATTCTTGTTTTCATCTATCATTTTATAAGTTCTGCTGTCTTCTTCAATAAATCTCATAACTTCTTTTTTTATTTCATTATTTCTCTCTTTAATTTTCTGAAAATCACTTTCGTACTTTTCATATTTTTGCTTTCCGATAGTAAAATTAATAACCATATCCAGTAAAGAGCAACTTAAAGAAGCAACAAGAGCAACAACACTTCCTCCTCCCGGGGCAGGTAATTTTGATGAAGTTTTTTCAATATATTCTTTTAAACTTTCTGAAAGAAAATCAAAATCCATTATGAAACTCCTTCAGATTTCTGTATTTTCCATAGTTTTCTTCCCACTCAGTTATATTTTCTGGATGAAATATTATAAGAGGAAAAGAACCTCTAACAATTTCTCTTAATTGTGAAACATCTGATATTTCTTTTTCACCTATTGCCTGAACAAGTAAATTCCCAATAGCAGTTGCTTCTGACGGTCCTGTTATAACTACCTTCCTCATAGATGAGGCTGCAAATTGTGAAAGAAGTTTATTTTTACTTCCTCCACCTACAATATACACAACATCAATTTTGTTTTCAATTGTCTCTTCAAGGTTTTCAATGTTATATCTATATTCCATTGCCAAACTTTCAAATATAACTCTTACAATCTGACCAATATCTTCTGGAACTTTCTGTCCTGTTTTCCTGCAATAATCTTTGATTTTTTCAGGCATATTACCTGGGAAAAGGAATTGTTTATTATTAACATCGATGAATGAGTAAAATGGTTCTGCCTTTGAAGCCATTTCAGTAAGAGCTGGATAATCAAAACTTTTCCCTTCTTTTTCCCAGTGTCTTTTACATTCCTGCAGTATCCACAAACCCATAATGTTTTTTAGGAATCTGATACTTCCACCATATCCACCTTCATTTGT
>JAGGVW010000217.1 GCA_021157805.1 bacterium | reverse complement strand
GGACATAGCAAAAAAAGAAAACCTTGTTTCAATGCTTTCAGTTCCTATGAAAGTTAAAAATAAAGTTATAGGTGTTTTGAATGTTTATACACCTCATATTCACAAATTTTCAGAAAAAGAAATTGAAGTTATAAGTTCAATTGCAAATCAGGCAGCAATAGTTATTGAGAACACTGAACTTATGGTAAAAACAAAAATTCTTGAAGAGGAACTGGAAACAAGAAAGAAAATTGAAAAAGCAAAAGGTATACTTATAAAGGAATTAAACATTGATGAAGAAGAGGCATACAGAAAATTAAGAAAAGTAAGTATGGATAAGAGAAAGTCATTAAAAGAAATAGCAGAGAGTATAATAATTGCTTATGAGGTAAGAGAAAAATGAAAATAAAAGAAGATTGTGGAATAGTTGGAGTTTATTCAAATAAGGATGTGTATGAAGTTTTATATTTCTCTCTTTTTGCTTTACAGCATAGAGGACAGGAAAGCTGTGGCATTGTAATATCTGATGGGAAAAATGTAAATCAAAAAAGAGGAATGGGACTGGTTTATGAAGTATTATCAAATGAAAATCATCATGGATTAAAAGGGTACTATGGAATTGGACATGTGAGATATTCAACAACAGGAAGTCCAAAAGTAAAAAATATCCAGCCATTTATTGCTGAATATAAAGGGAAAACCTACGCAATAGCTCACAACGGAAATTTAACAAATAGTTATGAGTTGAGAAAAAAATTTGAGGAAAACGGGACAATATTCCAGACAACACTTGACACTGAAATAATTATGCACCTTATAGTAAAATCAAGAAAAAAGACATTTGAAGAAAAACTTATAGATGCTGTCTCAAAACTAAAAGGCGCTTTTTCACTTGTAATTCTCACTCCTGATTGTATTTATGCTCTAAAAGACCCATGGGGGATAAGACCTCTTTGTCTTGGGAAAATAAATAATGGATATATAGTTGCTTCTGAAAGTTGTGCTTTTGACCTTGTAGGAGCAGATTATTTAAGAGAAATTGAACCAGGGGAGATAGTAAGAATTGATAAAAATGGAATTAAAAGTATTAATTACGGGAGAAAAAAGATTTCAAGATGTATTTTTGAATTTATTTATTTTGCCAGACCTGACAGTGTAATATTTGGTGAAAGTGTATATAAAGTTAGAAAAAATTTGGGAATGAAGATTGCAGAGGAATTTCCTTTTGATGGGGATATTGTTATACCAATACCTGATTCTGGAAATATTGCAGCAATTGGTTTTGCTGAAAAAAAAGGGCTTCCCTTTGAAATGGGAATGATAAGAAACCATTATGTTGGAAGAACCTTTATACAGCCATTCCAGACAACAAGGGAAATGCAGGTAAAAATAAAACTAAATCCTGTTAAAAATGTAATAAAAGGGAAAGAAGTAATTGTAATTGAGGATTCAATTGTAAGAGGAACAACAAGTAAATTCAGAATTAGAGCACTAAAAAAAGCAGGAGCAAAAAAGATATATATGGGTGTTAGTTGTCCTCCAATAAGATATCCCTGTTTTTATGGCATTGATTTTCCTTCAAAAGATGAACTTGCTGCTTCAAAAAAAGAAATAGAAGAAATAAGAAAATCAATTGGGCTTGATGGCCTTTATTATCTGTCTCTTGAAGGGATGCTTTCTGCTTCTTCTCTCCCTCCAGATGAATTTTGTACTGCCTGTTTTACAGGAAATTACAAAATTAAAGTTAAAAATTTCAAAAAAGAACAATTTGAAAAATGAATGGATATTTAGTAGTTGAAGATGGAAGTGTATATAAAGGGGAATGTTTCGGCTCTGAAGGTGAGACATTTGGTGAATTAATTTTTAATACAAGTATGACTGGTTATCAGGAAATAATTTATGACCCTTCATATAAAGGACAGATTGTTGTTATGACTTATCCTCTCATAGGAAACTATGGTATAAATTCTGAAGATGTGGAGTCATATAAACCACATCTTAATGGTTTTGTTATCAAAGAAAGGAGTAAAATTTATTCTAACTGGAGAGCAGAAAAGTCACTTGAACAACTTTTCAAAGAGAATGAAATTATTGGAATAGAAGGGATTGATACAAGAGAAATTACAGTGAAATTGAGAGAAAAAGGTGCTTTAAAAGGTGGAATATTTACAGGCAAAAGAGACAAAAGAGAAATGATTGAAAAAGTTAAAAAATCTCCTTCAATAGTTGGAATTGACCTTGTAAAAGAAGTTTACCGAAAGGAACCATATTGGTGGAGTAAAAAAGGGAAATACAAAATTGTAGTTATTGATTGTGGAGTTAAATATAATATTTTAAGATTACTTTCTTCTCTAAATTTCAAGGTAAGAGTTGTTCCTGCAAATTATCCATCTGAAGAAATTGAAAAAGAAAAACCTGATGGAATATTTCTTTCAAATGGTCCGGGAGACCCTGCTGCTATCCCTTATGTTGTGAAAAATCTTTCAAATCTGATTGAAAAATATCCTGTATTCGGGATATGTCTTGGGCATCAGATACTGGCACAGGTATTTGGAGGAAGAACATATAAACTTAAATTTGGGCATCACGGTGCAAACCATCCTGTTAAAGATTTAAAAACAGGAAAGATTTTAATAACTGTTCAAAACCATAGTTTTTGTGTTGATATGGATACATTAAAAGATAAAAATATAGAAATAACACATATAAACTTGAATGATTATACTCTTGAAGGAATCAGGCATAAGAAACTGCCTGTTTTTTCAGTCCAGTTTCATCCTGAAGATTCACCAGGACCAAGAGATGCAAGATATATTTTTAAAAAATTCTATGAGTTGATAGATGGGAAAAAGAACTGATATAAAAAAAATCTTAATTATTGGTTCAGGACCTATTGTTATAGGTCAGGCATGCGAATTTGATTATTCTGGTTCTCAGGCGTGTAAAGCATTGAAAGAAGAGGGATATGAAATTGTCCTTGTGAACAGTAATCCAGCAACAATAATGACAGACCCTGAAATGGCTCATAAAACTTATCTTGAACCATTAATTCCTGAAGTTCTTGAAAAAATAATTGAAAGAGAAAAACCAGATGCTCTTTTACCAACACTTGGAGGGCAGACAGCATTAAATCTTGCTACCACCCTTTATGAAAATGGAACTTTAAAAAAACATAATGTTGAACTTATAGGAGCAAAATACACTGCAATAAAAAAAGCGGAAGATAGAGAACTTTTTAAAAAAGCAATGAAGAATATAGGGCTTAAAGTTCCTGAAAGTGGAATAGCACATACTATTGAAGAAAGTAGAGAAATAGTTAAGAAAATTGGATTTCCAGTAATAATAAGACCTGCTT
>JAGGVW010000012.1 GCA_021157805.1 bacterium | reverse complement strand
CCTGGTATAAGATGACGTTTGTCATTCTTCACTTTGGCCGCCAACAACATAAATGGAGAACGTTGTTTAAGATCAAAATATTCCAAGGCTTTTTCTTCCAACACTGCAGGAGCATAAGGTCTAAAACTTTCTCTCTTTTTAACTTTTTCATTAAGAATATCTTTTATTCTTGGATTACAAGGGTTGGCAAGTACAGACCTATTTCCTAAAGCCCGAGGTCCCCACTCCATCCTATCTTGAAACCAACCAATTATTTTGTCTTCTGCTATTAATTTCGCTGTTTTTTTATACAGCTCAGAATCCTCTAATTTTTTATAATTGAAACCACTATTTAAAATTGCATATTCTATCTCTCTATCAGAAAAATAAGGGCCTAAATAAGCTGTTTCCATAGTATAAATCCTTTCATTCTTTAAAACCGTATTATATAAATACATCGCTGCGCCCAGCGCACAACCAGCGTCACTACTTGCAGGTTGAATAAATATTTCTTCAAATGGAGTATTTTCTAAAATTTTATGATTGGCAAGACAATTTAAGAACACTCCTCCAGCTACACAAAGATATTTCATCTCGGTTTCTTTATATACATGATTTGCCATTTTAATTAAAACATCCTCAGTAAATTTTTGTAGCGTGGCTGCAATATTACAATCTCTTGTAGTTAACTCACTACCTGGTTCTCTTGGCTTACCAAACAATTTCACCAGTTTTTTACTGAACATTAAATTTCCCTTATTAAAACCAAAATAACTTTCATCCACATCTATACTTCCATCATCGTTAACCGAAATTATTTTCCTGAACTTGTCCATATATTCTGGCTTACCATAACCAGCCAAACCCATAACTTTTCCTTCACCACTTAAAGGCATAAATCCTAAAAAACCAGTGAAAGCAGAGTAAACTAAACCCAAAGAATGGGGATAATACAATTCTTTAATAATTTTCATTTCATTTTGAAAGCCCACTCCATAAGAAGCAGTTGCCCATTCGCCAACCCCATCTACTGTCAAAATTGCAGCTTTCTCATAAGGAGAAACTAAAAAAGCACTTGCTGCATGAGAAAAATGGTGTTTTGCAAACAAAACCTTTCCTTTATAACCTAACTCTTTTTCGATTATTAAAGGGATTATCAGTCTTTCTTTAAACCAATAAGGCATGGTTTTTCTAAAGTTATTATAAGAAAAAGGATAGGATAGAAGGTGTTCTATCACTGTGCGTGAAAATTTCAAAAATGGTTTTTCGTGAAAAATAATATAATCTATATCATAAATACTCAATCCATTATCTTGAAGACAACTATTTATAGCATAAAGAGGAAATCGAGCATCATATTTATTACGAGTAAACCTTTCTTCTTGACAGGCTGAAACAACATACCCATCTTTAACTAAGACAGCAGCTGAATCGTGATAAAAACAGGATATGCCCAAGATATTCATAATAAAATTTAAATGCAGTGATTACCTACAAACTTCTTAAATACCAGCATAGATAAAAGAAATAACAACAGCAGGACCAATATAAAAAGCACATAAAGCAAGGATTATTAGAATAATAAATATAGGCATCAGAAAATACCATTTGTATTGCCTAATCATAGCTATCATTTCTTTAAATATATAAAGTATTTTCCTCACATCAAAACTTCAAGCAGTTTTTTTACAATTTGTTAATTCATTACTATATCCAATCGCTTCTTGCCATCCATGATTTTTAAATTTGACTCTTGACTTCAAAATTTTATATCGAGTTAATGCTAAAAAAAGCCTCATAATTCCAAAACAAATAAAATATATAAAAAAAAGGAGTATTTCTAAAACAACTTTTTGTATAAATACTAAAATTTTCTTAGAAAATGATTTCAACATTTACAAATTCCCCACTTTAAGATTTACACCCAATTGGCGTAATACTGTGTTTATTATATCTATATTAAAATCTACTTTCAACTTTTCAATTGCCTCTGCTCTCGAAATTTCCCCTTTTCTTATAAGTTTACTCATTTCTATGTGATAATGCGTATACCCGTGGTTTTTCATAGATAGGTATACACTGAGAAAATTTAAAGTACAATTCGTTGAACCTCGTGGATAACTTATATCTAAAGGCTGCCAGTTTAATTCTTCTCTTATCACTTTCTCCTTTTCTTCATCTCTCCAAGTTAAAAACCAATGAGGAGAAATAGTTTGGAATTTCATTTTTTTACCTGCTTTTTTAATAACTTCCTGCATACTTTTAGGGAAATTTTTATATTTCGGATTTTTATGTAAATAATTTTCCACAAATTCTTCAATTCCCCGGGATAAAGGAATATATTCTACATTCTCTTTCTTGTTTATACTCAACTGTGCTTTAGTCCATCCTCCTATAATAAGAGGAATATTAAATTTATAAGCCAGATCAAATATCAAATTCATATACCAAATAGCACAAAGATGACATATGGTTACTTTCGACCGAGATTCAACTAATATCTTAAAAGCCTCCTTCATATAATCTGTCTTGTAATATATCCAATCAACCTCCAGGATTCTTACCGCATTTTTAATATTTTCTATAGCTTGAACATTCTCAAACCCATGATCAAATGTGAAAACTAAAGGATGCAAATGATATCGTTTTTTAATAAGATACAAACTAGATATGGAATCCTTACCGCCACTACACATTAAAATACAATCATATTTGTTTTTATTTTT
>JAGGVW010000104.1 GCA_021157805.1 bacterium | reverse complement strand
ATTTTTATATAGGCATAACATAAAAATACAATCGATGATATAATAAAAAAGCATGTTTTTCCTCTATAACTAAAATCTCTGAGCAAGGGAAGAGGATCATAGAATGTACAATAAATTTAAAAAACACAGAATATAAAATATTAGTATAGTGTGAGATATGGAAGAGTCTATGATAACAGAAGAGAGAAAACAGTTGGAAGATTCTATTTTAAAAATAGTTTTTGAGATAATTATAATAGTAATTATTTGGATCATGTTCTATTTTATAGTCGATACAGTTCCTCCTTTACATCTTTCTAATAACGATATTTCCAACGAACAGTATACAAGAAAATTTCTCTATATTTTACGAAATACCATTATCTGTGGAGCAATTGTATTTACATATTTCGACATAAAAAACCACATTCAGCTTGAGCTCGTTTCTCTATTTCATCAAAAAAGGATAGGAAAATACAAAACAATGATTCTTGATTCTGTACTTGGAACTTTATTAATTGTTGTTTTAATGTTGATATTATATCAACTTATTATTAAAATAATAATATTCTTACTTGATTTTTTAGAATTTAACTACACGAGTTATTTAAATTTAATTGCTCTCGGTTATATCATAATTTTATTCTATTTTATATATAAAATGATCTCCGTTTTTGTCACTAAAAAACCTCATACAGATTTAATATTCACAAAAAAAAGTCAAGAAGTGGGGAGTAAAGAATATTTGATCTCCCTTTTGGATGAAAGATATTTAGAAGGTAAGATCAGTAAAGAACAGTATCTAAAGTATGAAAAAGA
The DNA here is from genome assembly GCA_021157805.1 of bacterium. The sequence continues at coordinate 2,441 of JAGGVW010000104.1, read as the reverse complement.
GATAGAAGAAATGGAATAGAGTGATGAAATGAAAACCGAAACAATCATAGTTTTATTTGTTTTGGGTATTGGAATTTATAGTATATATGGAGATTTAGAGATAAAACAGATAGTTGAACGTTCTAAGCCTTTTTATAGCCTTGTAGTGCCCTCGATATATGGAAATAACATAGTTTGGAGTGAAGGAACCAATATATGTATTTATGACATATCGAAAGATAGAGAGAAAAAGATATCCTCCAAATATTCTCATAATCCAGCAATTTATGGGAATAAAATAGTCTGGGTGGAGGAAGTAGCACTAGGGAATAACATTATCTATCTATACGATCTTTCTAAAGAAGAAAAGAAAAAAATAATTAATGATTCAAGACCTCAAGGAAGTCCGAAAATATATGGAGATAAAATAGTGTGGATAGATCAGAGAAATAAGTATTCTACTAGAACCAGCAAGTACCCTACTGAAGACATATACATATATGATCTATCTACAGGAGAAGAAAAAAGAATAACTCAAGAAGATTGTAGTTATGAAAATGGAATGGCAGTTTATCACTCTCATGATTATGTAAATGTAGCGATCTACGGAGATAAAATCGTCTGGGAGGAACTGATATATAAAGAAAGTGAGTATAGAGTAATACGTGACTATGATATAGTTCTTTATGATCTATCTACAGGAGAAGAAAAAAGAATAACAGATGATCTTATCCCACAACACAATCCAAAGGTTTATGAAAACAAGGTGATATGGGAAGAAATTGTGCAAAAAAGCGATTCTAAAGGATATAACGCTCGCATATGCCTTTATGATTTGTCTACAAATCAAAAAAGTATAATAGCCACTGATGTTTGTAATAACAATACCGTTTATGGTTTATCTGCTATCTATGGAGATAAAATAGTTTGGAATGGAGTTAAAAATGGAATATCAAGTATATTTCTCTACGACATATCAAAAGGAGAAGAAGAGGTAATCGCTTATGGATACTCTGGATTTCCAGCTATCTGTGAAAATGCGATAGTCTGGGCATACAACGAAGAGGATTATTTTGAGATGTATATTTGTTTTATAGGAGAAACCCTCCCCAACTCAGAAAGTCCCTCTACATTTACAGAGTCTCACGAAGATAAACCTCACCGTCCTCATTCCTTATATTTAGGAATTTTTGGAGGTATAATACTCTTTTTAGTAATTGCAATACCTTTATTAAGTTTGTCAAAAAGAAAATCTGAAAAAATGAGAGAGATTAAAAAAGAAACTCAAAAAGAAGATTTAATAACTTTATTGAGCGAAAAATATTTAGATGGCAAGATTACTAAAGAGCAATATTTGAAATTCAAGAAAAAAATCGAAGAAATGTAAGGATTTTTAAATCTTTATCATGGTTATATTTCCAGTAGATAATCTAACTCTTACCTTTTCCACGCAATATAGCAAATACTACCCCTATAAATGCACCAATAGCACTTGAAAAAATGATATTATTTCTAATTTGATGAAATCCTGCAAGCCATTGAGCTACTTCTTCCCACTCATTTTGAGGTTTTGAAAACAATTCATCTAAAGGAATAAATTCTCCTCCAATTCTCCCAAATATCAAATAACCAATTCCAAATCCCACAATTCCAAAGAGAATACCCCAAACTATTGCGTCCCTTGCTATACTTTCTGATGGTTTCAAAGCCTCCTCTATCGAGTTAGTTGTACTATCTTTGAATTCCATAGCTCCAGACTTAATTTCTTCCTTCTTTAAATCTAATCCGAGACTGATTTTTTCTATTTCTTTTTCTATTCCTTTTTCCATTTCCTTTTTATAAAATTCTTTTTTCGATGAATATAGAAGCTTATTCACTCTTTTTAAAAGAGGCTTTGCTTGCTCTTTGGTTAAAATGCCTTCTTCAAACGCTTTCATTATGTTTCTTTTTACTACTTTACAGTATTCTAAGAATTTTTCGTTACTAAATTCTTCTCTTTTATTTTCGAGAATATAGAGTGCATTGCTGATCTTGTTCTTAATATCACTCATGAAAAATAATTTTATCCCAAAAATATAAACCTTTTGGTAAAACATAGGGATTGTAAAGTACGGAAATTATTTCCTATAAAAAATTAAAGTGATAAATAGGAGTGTAAGATAATTAAAATTCTAAAAAATTGGAGTAAAAAATTATAAATTAAAAGATATTCCCAGAAACACTATTTTTCAATAATTCCCCCATTTTATGGCAGTATCCTATTCAAGTCAATGTCTCTATACCCCATCATCCTTTCTTTTCCATTGTTTTAACTATGACAATGTCCCACAGCTAAAACATCATAAGGAATATGGCACTAAATCTTAATCACTTCTCTTACGAAACCTTTTTTATACTCACCAAAAATAAGATACATGAACGAAGAACAGCTCTTAAGAAAAGCAAAAAAACCTGGAGAGGAT
>JAGGVW010000025.1 GCA_021157805.1 bacterium | reverse complement strand
ATTCCTCTCTTTTTATTACATATTCTTCTCTAATAAATTCATAAAGTTCTATTACTCCCTCTTTTAAATTTTCAGGAAATTTATTTATCACATTTTTCAAACTTTTCATTTTCCCCCTTTTTTGGCTCTAATTAAATTATAAGGAAATTTATAATTAATGTAAAGAATCATGTGGAGGAGTGACCTCCACATATTATATCTCCTTAACAAACTTTGCTATCAGGTCTCCTGCTTCTTCTGTCCCCATACCCATTTTCCCTGCTTCTAAACTCTTTATATATCCTTCTCCTGTTGCTTTCATTATCGCTTTTTCAATAAGTTTTCCTGCCTTTTCCTCTCCAAGTGTTTCAAGCATCATTCCTCCTGCTGAAATTGTAGCAAGTGGACAGGCAACATTTTTCCCTGTATATTTTGGTGCTGAACCATGAATTGGTTCAAACATACTTACTCCTTCAGGATTTATATTTCCACCTGCTGCAACTCCAAGCCCTCCCTGAGTAATTGCTGCAAGGTCTGTGATAATATCTCCAAACATATTATTTGTAACGAGAACATCAAACCATTCTGGATTTTTTACCATCCACATACAGGTAGCATCAACAAAGGCAAAATCAAGTTTAATATCAGAAAATTCTTTATTTAATTCTGTTGCTGTTCTTCTCCATAAATCCCCTGCATAAGTCAAAACATTTGCTTTATCAACAACTGTTAATTGTTTTTTATTATTTCTTTTTCTTGCATATTCAAAAGCATATCTTATACATCTTTCAACACCTTTTCTTGTATTTACATCAAGTTGAGTTGCTATTTCATCAGGAGTTCCTTTTTTGAAGTTTCCACCAATTCCGCAATAAAGTCCTTCTGTGTTTTCTCTTACAACCACATAGTCAATATCCTCTGGTTTTTTATCTTTAAGTGGGCACCACACCCCTGGATAAAGTTTCACAGGTCTTAAATTTATATACTGGTCAAGTTCAAACCTTATTTTTAATAAAATACCTTTTTCTAAAATTCCAGGTGCTACATCTGGATGTCCAACTGCACCAAGGTAAATTGCATCAAGTTTTTTGAATTCTTCAATTGCACTATCTGGTAATATCTCTCCTGTTTTCAAATACCTTTCTCCACCAAAATCATACTCAATGAATTCAAACTTTATATTTTCTCTTTCTCCAACTGCTCTTAAAACTTTCAATCCCTGCTTTATAATTTCAGGACCAATTCCATCACCACCTATTACACCGATTTTATATACTTTGTTTTTATCCATTTCATCAAACCTCCCTCTTTTATAATTTGTTGTAAAAATTCAGGATATTTTTGAAATTTATAAACTTTTCCTTTTATCAAATTTTTTATTTCACCTTTTTCAAAATCAATTTCCAGTTCATCACCTTCATCAATCTCTTCTGCTTCTTCTATTTCAATCAGAGGAAGTCCAATATTTATAGAATTTCTGAAAAAAATTCTTGCAAAACTTTTAGCAATTACAACTGAAATTCCACACCCCTTAATTGAAATCGGTGCATGTTCTCTGCTTGAACCACATCCAAAATTTTCACCAGCAACAATTATATCTCCCTTTTTTACACTTTTTGAAAAACCAGGTTTTATTGTTTCCATACAATGAGAAGTAAGTTCTTTTTTATCTGTAGTGTTTAGATATCTTGCTGCAATAATGTCATCAGTATTTATGTGGTCTCCAAATTTCCATACCTTTCCTTTAATTTTCATCTGTTCCTCCATTTTATAGTTCTGGTTATTCTACTATAACCTCCTTCTTCTGTCTACTATTTTACCCAGAATTTATAGTACTTCTGCATTGACTTTACAACCTGTGCTATATTTTCTTTTGGAGTTCCTGGATAAGCACCATATATAAGTAAAAGACCTCCTTCATAACTACCAAGTTTCTCCACACATTTTTTTATATGATTGTCTATTTCTTCTGGTTTCCCAAATGGTGTTATTTTCTGTCTATCAATATCAAGGTCAATACTAATTTTTCCTTTCGCATATTTTTCAAGGTTATCAATACCATTTACAATGTCCTGAGGATTTAAAATAGTAACCCCTACTTCTATCAGGTCCGGAATGATATCTACAATATAACCATCAGTATGTAAATAGACATCAATTCCTTCTTTTCTGCATATTGAAAATATCTCCTTATAAGATGGTTTTATTAATTCCCTCCATTTATCTGGTCTTATTGGAAGAGTGTTTTGATGTCCCAGGTCATCACCAAAATAAATTATATCAGGTTTTAACTTAACAAGTTTTTTTACAACTTCTTTCCAGTAATCGGTTATTAACCCAATAAGTTTTTTTAATCTTGGTTCGCCCAGCCCAATGTCAAGCATAAAATTGTTAAATCCCCTGAGATATGTAAGAAGTAAATAAAAAAATCCGTGTTCTACGCCATTACTTGAAACTCTGCCTTCTTTTTTTTCTTTTTCAATTCTTTTTTTCTCTTCTTCCCAATCCCTGTTTTTTTCTGGGTCAGGAGGGATATAACTTTCAAAAGCATCCCAATTTTCAAGTGGGTGTTTAACAACCTGTCCATCAAGGTAATCACCAGGAAAATGCCATGTGCAACCCCATTTATCTTTAACAAAATTTTCTTTTTCTCTCTCAGGATTTCTTGAAATTCCTATACTTACATCAGGACATTCTTTTCTCAAATTTTCAAAAAAATCAGGGCTATTATCATAAATTGAAGCAACTATTGAAACTCTTGGAGGGATAATTCCTTCTCCTTCTCTATGAATTATTTTTAAAAACTTTTCTCTTTTTTCCCATTCTTTCATTTTGTTTCATCAGGATGAGTTATTCTTCCTTTTATTGCAGAAGCAGCAGCCACTTCTGGATTTGAAAGATAAACAAAACTTTCAGGGTCTCCCATTCTTCCTATAAAATTTCTATTTGTTGTCGCTATAGCAATTTCTCCTTTCCCTAAAACTCCCATATGTCCACCAAGACATGGTCCACAGGTTGGAGGACCAATAACACAACCACTTTCAACGAAAATATCAATAAGTCCTTCGTCAACTGCTTGTTTGTAAATTTTCTGGGTTGCTGGAATAATTATACATCTTACATCAGGATGAACTTTCTTACCCTTTAATATTTCTGCTGCTTTCCTTAAATCAGATATTCTACCATTTGTGCAGGAACCGATAAATACCTGGTCAATTCTTACATCTGAAAATTCATTCACATTTTTTGAATTACTTGGAAGATGAGGTGCAGCAACCTGGGGTTGAATATCAGTGCAGTCAATTTCAATTATTTTCTCATAGTCATTATCACTGTCTGTTTTTAGCCATTCAATATCTATATCTTTTCCAGATGTTCCTTTTATATACGAAAGTGTTTTTTCATCAGGTGGAATTATTCCATTTTTCCCACCTGCTTCAATTACCATATTGCAAATTGTAAATCTGTCATCCATAGGTAAATTTT
>JAGGVW010000005.1 GCA_021157805.1 bacterium | reverse complement strand
TTGTGTGGTTTGCTGAAACACTTGCTGTTATTGCTTTTAATTTCACCATCCCTTTTTTACCTTATTATATTCAAAAACTTGGAATAAATAACTTTAAGGATATTTCTTTGTGGGCAGGTTTACTTGGGACAGCTCCTTCTATTGCTCTTATTATTGCTTCTCCTTTCTGGGGGATAATTGCTGATAAAGTTGGAAGAAAATTTATGCTCATAAGAGCATTATTTTTTGGTTCTGTTATTCTGTTTTTTATGGGAATGGTAAGAAATGTCCACCAGTTATTTTTTCTTCGGCTTGTTCAGGGATTATTTACTGGAACAATTACTTCTGCTATGGCTCTTATTGCCAGTATAACTCCAAAAGAAGATTCTGGCTTTGGGTTTGGACTTATCCATACCTCAGTTTTTTTAGGAGTTTTTATTGGTCCCATTCTTGGTGGAATGAGCATAGAAAAGATTGGATACAGGAATTCTTTTTATATTTCTTCATTGCTGCTTTTAATTGCAATTATGTTTATTATTTTTGTAAAAGAGGAATTTGAAAGAAACAAAGAAAAAGAGAGAAAAAGTATTGAGATTGTTAGAAGTGAAATATTACCGTTTATTTCTTTCCTTTTTTTAATTCAATTCGCTTCAACTATTACTTCGCCTATTTTCCCTATTTTTATTCAAAAACTTCTCAGTAATGGAAAAAACCTTACCTCAATTGCTGGAGCAATAATTGGTTTTTCATCTCTTGTTGCTTCTTTATCTGCAATTCTTTCTCAAAAAATTTCAAAAATTCTTGGGATAAAAAAATTTCTTTCTTTCTCAATATATATGGTTGGTATTTTTTTACTATTACAGGGGTTTTCGGGAACAATATTTTTACTTGCTCTATTCAGAATTCTTTCTTCATTTTTTGCTGGTGGTATAAAACCTGTTTTTTATACTATAATAAATCAGAAGATAAAAAAAGAAGAGTCAGGAAAAGTATTTGGAATAACGGGCAGTGCTTCAGGTATTGGTTCAGCCACAGGACCTGTAACAGGAGGGATGTTTTCTTCTGTATTCAATATTTCTGCTCCTTTCTTTTTAAGCGGAATTATTTTCCTTTTTGCTGGAACAATTAACTATTTTGTATTAAAGTTTAAAAAAGGTTCAAGCCCAAACCGGGTTTGGGCAAAAAGGGAGGATATATGAAAAAGGAATTATACATAATTGGTGCAGGTCCCGGTGGTTTAACTGCAGGGATTTATTCATTGAGAAGTAAAATAAAAACAAAAATAATAGAAAAATTTATGCCGGGAGGGAATATGCTTATTACAGAGAAAATTGAAAATTACCCAGGATTTCCAGAAGGTATTACAGGTGTTGAACTTGCAGAAAAGATGAAACAGCAGTTTTTAAATCTTGGCGGAGAAATAATTAAAGGAGAAGTTGTGGATATTGAACTAAAAGGAGAAGAAAAAAAAATATACCTTTCAGACGGGAAGGAAATTAAAACACCAGTTATTATAATTGCTACAGGAAGTTCAAGAAAAAAACTTGGTGTTAAAGGGGAAGAAGAATTTACAGGTAAGGGTGTTTCTTATTGTGCCGTCTGTGATGGATTTTTCTTTAAGAACAAAACAATTGCAGTTGTTGGTGGTGGTGATTCTGCCCTTGAAGAAGCAATTTATCTTACCAGATTTGCTGATAAATGTTATTTAATTCACAGAAGAGAAGAATTTAGGGGGTCAAAATATTTACAGCATCAGATTGAAAAAAATGAAAAAATAGTTCCAGTTGTTCCATTTATTGTTGAAGAAATTAAAGGAAAAGAGAAAGTTGAAAAAGTTATTATAAGAAATAAAAAAACAGAAGAAATAAAAAAGTTAAAAGTTGATGGGATTTTTGTTTCAGTTGGACAGAAACCAAATGTTGAATTTTTAAAAGGGAAACTTGAAGCGAACTCATCAGGATATTTGATTGTAAATGAAAAAATGGAAACATCTGAAAAAGGGGTTTTTGCCTGTGGTGATGTTATAAGAAAACAATTGTATCAGATTGTAACTGCCTGTGCTGAAGGAGCAATTTCTGCCTTTTTTGCTACCAGATATATTGAATCAGAACCCGGTTCTAAATATTGAGGAAGTTCTTTATAAGTTTTTTCCCACTTTCTGTGAGTATTGATTCAGGATGAAATTGCACTCCATAAACTTTATATTTTTTGTGTTTAATACCCATTATCTCGCCATCTTCACTTTTTGCTTCCACTTTAAGAACAGAAGGAATTGATTTTTTTTCTATAACAAGAGAATGATACCTTGTTGCTATAAAAGGATTTTTAAGTCCTTTGTAGATATTTTTCCCAGAGTGATATATTAGAGATGTTTTTCCATGCATCAATTTTTTTGCTCCAACAATTTTTCCACCAAAAACATATCCAATACACTGATGTCCAAGACAAACACCTAAAATTGGTATTTTACCAGAAAATTTTTCAATTATTTCACAGGAAATTCCTGAATTTTCAGGTCTTCCGGGGCCTGGAGATATTATTATTTTCTCTGGCTTTAATTTTTTTATTTTTTCAATTGTAATTTTATCATTTCTATAAACTATGAGTTTTTTTCCATATTCTCCCACATATTGATATAGGTTATAAACAAAAGAATCATAATTATCTATCAATAAAATCATAGTATTTCTCCTGCAAGTTTACAGGCATCCATCGGTCCTCTTGCTTTGTTAATTGTTTCTTTGTATTCTTTTTCAGGGACAGAATCAGATACAATTCCTGCTCCTGCTTGTATGTAAATTTTTTCTTTTGTAATAATAATTGTTCTTATAGTGATACAGAAATCCATATTATTTTCAAAACTGAAATATCCTACTGCTCCTGCATATGGTCCTCTTTTTGTTGGCTCAATTTCCTCTATGATTTCCATCGCTCTTATTTTAGGAGCACCAGTTACAGTTCCAGCGGGAAAAGTTGAAGAAAAAAGGTCAACAGAAGTTTTCCCTTTTTTTAATATTCCTTCAACATTTGAAACAAGATGCATTACATGAGAATATTTTTCTATTTTCATCAATTCATTTACCTCTACACTTCCAGGGATACAAACTTTACCAAGGTCATTTCTTCCCAGGTCAACAAGCATTA
>JAGGVW010000178.1 GCA_021157805.1 bacterium | reverse complement strand
GTGAGGTAAAACTTTTTAAATCCTATAAGCCAGAATATAAACATGGAGAGCAGAAGCGTGATTTTATCTATATTAAAGATGCTGTTGATATGACTTTATTCTTTTTTCAGAATAGAAAACCCTGGGGAATTTTTAATATTGGAACAGGTAAGGCACATACCTGGAATGAACTTGTTGATGCTGTATTTAAGACTCTGGGTAAACAGACAAGGATAAAATACATAGATATGCCAGTTGAATTAAGGACTCAATATCAGTACTTCACCCAGGCCGATATTTCTAAATTGATAAAATCCGGCTATAAGGATCATACAATCCCTTTTAATGATGCAATATCTGAATATATATCATATCTGAAAGACAATAGATATTTAACTTATGACTAAAAGTAAGAGGTATGGGGTTATCCTTATCTTTTTGATCATTTTCCATGTGGTAAATAACTACATCTGGTTAAAAAATGATTGTGAGAGTATACATGGGTGTTGTGATGTAGTCCATCATACTAATAGGGCAGTACTCATCTATCAAGGACTTAGAGAAATTTTCTCTTCTGGCTCCAGCTGTAAAGAAAAGTTTTTGAGGATATGGAATTTGCTTTTATTTGATAAAAAAGAGTATTCTCGCTGGCCTACTTTAGTGCCTTTTTCATCTGCTTCTGTCTCTCTTCTTTTCAAAGACACTCTTTTGGGAATCAGATTTTCAAATATATTATATTTCGTAATAATTATTATTGCTTGTTATTTTGTGGGAAGCAATTTACATAGTAAGGAAGCAGGATTATTTTCGGCTTGTGTGGTCTCTCTTTATCCAGCTATTTTTGGCTCTTCCCGTAAATTTGGACTAGATTTTCCTTTAGTTGCGATTGTAGTTTTAAGTCTTTATTTTCTTTTAAAAAGTGAAGCATTTAAAAATCCACTTTATTCCACAATAACTGGTGTGTGTTTTGGGATCGGAATGCTTATCAAGTTTCAATTCTTTATATTTTTTATGGGTCCATTGATTTATGTTCTACATCAAGCATTTGGAGATAAGACTCTTAAATTTAAAAAAGTTCTTTGGTTTACTTTTATCCTGTTTTTAGGTTCACTAATTTCGTTAATCTGGTGGCATAAAATTTTTTTACCCGAAGGGAGAAAGGATATAATTCTTCGCTTTCTATATCCTGTGCGGATAATTTTCTATCATAGATATTATGTGTTTATGGAAGCATTTAAATTGAGTATTAAAGGTATGTTTCTAAATCTGTCACCGATTTTCTTTTTAATGTTCTTGGTAGGTATATTTTTCTATCTGAGAAATATGAATAGAAATAAGCTCTTTCTTCTCCTCTGGATAGTTATCCCTTATATTTGCTTTACTTTTGTTTTGTTATGGGGAATGGGTGGAGTATCTCGACGGCCTGAATTCAGACATCTGTTTCCCATTTACCCTGCAATAGCATTAGCTTCTGTAGTTGGATGGTTAGAGTCTCCTATTAAGAGTAACCGTTTGAAAATATTATTGCTTCTCATTTTTTTATTAACGGGAGTATGTCAATTTTTCATTCTCAGTTATTCCACTGAACTTCCATTTATTGACTCCAGATATGCCCACCCTCCAGAGAAGAACAATCATTTGATGGTAATGGATAAGTTTAACCACCTGATTCAGCAACACAAGACTTCTGATAGGAATATCGGTATTATAGAGACAAGTTTCTTTAACAATGATGAGTGCGTTCGCCTGAGTTATTTTTTGAAATTACTGGATGCTAAAAATAATATTTTTTTAAGTGCCGAAGGAGTTTTGCCAACACGTATTTCGGATGAATTCCTATATAATGTGGATATCTATGATTTTTTAATTGCATTTTCCACTTCTTCTAAGCCAGATTTTTCAGCGTTAATGATTTATTCTCAGAAATCTCAAAAGAAATTGGTAGAAAAAGCAATAGAGAAGTTCAAAAAGTTTAAGATTTTAAAACAGGATGTCCTTTTCCCTGAGAAGGTAAACATTTTTCTTTTAGAAAGAAATGATATTTCTTGAAAATTCTTGAGGATAGTGTCAATAGTTTTTCGCCAAATTAATCACCTCCTTTCTTTCTGTATTTCCCCCTTCCTAGGTTATCAACTTTGCCTCTTTTAAGTAGCCAAATATAAACAGTTCTAAGCTCTTCTGACTCTGGAAATATCCCACTCTCCTTGTTATCCTCTTTATTTCTCTCAATATCCTCTCTAAGGCATTTGTGCTTTTTAACTTATCTCTAATTTTTGCTGGGAATTCATAGTATCTAAGATAATCTCCCAGGTCCTTCTTTAAACACTTACAGGCTAAAGGCTCCTTATCCTGCCATTGCTTGAGAAATTTATTTATTCTGATTATTGCTTCTTCCCGATCCTTAGATTTAAATATCTCAGAGGCTTGTTTTATCGATTTCTTTCTATGTTTGGTTTTCTTTTTTATCTTGCTTAAGATGTTCCTCAACTTATGTACCACACAGAGTTGTAATGGCGTATAAGGGTAAACGAAATTCAAAGCAGCTTTTAGCCCTGGACAGTTATCAGAGATAATTAGCTTTAAATTTTTGCCTTCTAATCTCCTTCTGTATAAATCATTTACAAAACTTAGCCATTCCTGCTCTGATTCTGACTTTGCTAACTTAAATCCTAAAATATGTTTTTCTTCATTTTCTCTAATGCCCAGGGCAAACAATACCGGTCTATTTTTTATATTTAGCTCCTTTATGTGTATCCAAATTGCATCCAGAATTAAATAAGAATAATCATCCTTAAGGGGGTTATTTCTATAAGCCTTTAAATCCTCTTCTAACTTCCTTAAAAGCTTACTTGCTGTAGTAGGGGAGACAGAGGTTTGGAAGAACTGTTTAAAGAACTGCCTTTGCTTCCTGCAAGATAATCCCAGAATGAGGCTTACAAGTATCATCTGGTCGAATTTTTCCTGCCTCTGCTGGTATTTTTTTAATACTTTAAATTGGAGTCTTAATTTCCTAGCCTTAGGAACTTTAATATCAGAAATCAAGCTGTAGGTAGTTAAGAGACTTCTTGTATAGTAGCCGGAGCGATAATCCTTTCTTAATTTAGTTCTCTGGTAAGGAGAAGCTTGCATATAAAGAGCAAATTCCTCACAGAGGACATTCTGGATAGTAGATTTTATAGTTTGCTTAACCTTAAATTCCAGATCCTGCCAGATACCTAGTTCTTGAAGATTTCTCTTTAAATATTTCCACTGATTTGCTAAATTATCAGAAGAGAAGTTTAAAGGTTTCATTTTGCACCTCCTTCCCGTTTTAAAGGTTAATAACCTTAGGTTGTCCGGGAAGGAGGATATTTTATTTATCCCCTTCATATCTGCAACTAAAATTTGCGAAAAATAGTTTACACTACTTTTTAAAAATTGGCACGTGGTAGGGAGATATTTACCACCTGAAAGATAGTTATCATCAAATAAGAGAGCGAGATTTCCTACTACTTTCTGTACATCTTCTGCTAATAACACCGGGAAGCTTAAAACTCTTTCACTAATTATGTCTCCATTTTTAGACCTTAACTTCTCATAAGG
>JAGGVW010000114.1 GCA_021157805.1 bacterium | reverse complement strand
GGACAAATCTGATGTTCTCCATTTATATACCCATGTTGAGGACAAATGGAAAATGTGGGAGTAATTGTGAAGTAAGGTAAGCGATAATTATCACAAATATTTTTGATTAATTTTTTAACCATTTGAGAATCTTTAATTTTTTCTCCTATGAAGATATGTAAAGTTGTCCCTCCTGTATATTTTGTCTGAATTTCATCCTGTAACTCTAAAACTTCAAATACATCGTCAGTAAAATTTACAGGAAGTTGAGTGGAATTTGTATAAAATGGTTGAGCTCCTTTCTTAAATGTAGATTCATTTGCACAGATAATATCCGGATATTTTTCTTTATCTAGTTTAGCTAATCTGTAAGAAGTGCTTTCTGCAGGGGTGGCTTCCAAATTATAATTGTTACCCGTAGTTTTTTGGAATTCTAAAAGTTTTTCTCTCATGAAATCCAAAACTTTTAATGTGAATTCTATCCCTTCCTTGGAACCTAAATCTTTTTTTAAAAAATTAAGGCAGGCTTCATTCATTCCTACAAGACCAATCGTAGAAAAATGATTCTTCCAGTATTGACCGAACCTTTTCTTTACGTCTCTTAAATAGAATTTAGTATAAGGGTACAAATTTCTTTCTGTTAAATTTTCTAAAACTTTTCTCTTTATTTCTAAACTTTCTTTTGCCAACTCCATTAAATAATTTAGCCTCTGGAAAAATTCAGATTCTGTTTTTGATAAATACCCAATTCTGGGCATATTAATAGTGACAACTCCAATACTCCCTGTTAAAGGAGATGCTCCAAATAATCCTCCGCCTCTTTTTTCTAACTTTCTGTTATCGATCCTTAACCGGCAACAATTATGAGTGATATTTCCTAAAGAATGAACAAAATAATGGTTTTTCTCTAATTCGATATCATAAAAATCTTGTTTAGATGGTAAATGCTCTATTCTAATTGATTCTATCTTTACTAAAGCCAGTCCACTATTTAAAATCTTAATACTTTCCTCTGTATGAGCACCTCTTCTATCCAGAGAGGATTTACAGGGCATTACATTTTTATTATAAAAAGGTTTATCACGAGAGGTTTTTACTAAGAACTGAGGAACTCTGTTATAAAGGGTATCCACTACAATATTTGTATATTTTGCCCTTCTTCCTAATGTATGCTGAATTCTAATAATTTGAGAATTTTTTCTTTTTCTATAAGTGCAATTAACTCCTGCAAGTGTCATCAAAATAACTAAGTCTCTTGCTAATCCTTCATCATTTATATGTATTTCTTTGCCTTTTTTGTAACCATCTCCTTTGAAAAATCCTTCAAGAAATGCTTGAATTACACTTAAAGGACTATTAAAAATAATTTCGGGTATATTATTATATTTTTCAATTCCTGTAGCAATCCACTCTTTAGCAATATCAGTTCGATACAAATAGCCTCGCAGGCTGTTTTTATATCTGGGATCTTGTATAAATTTTAATTCATAATCATAAATATCTTGGACAAGCTTTTTAATGATTAATTGCTGCTGTTGATCAGTTGTATTAAAATTAAATTGTATCCCGCGAATTCTTTCCCGCTCATATCGTGAATCATATAAATAATTCCCATCAGCAACAAAAAATCCAATCAAATAACCCAATTTTTCATCTAACTTCTTTGCCCCAATCATCTGATAGCTTTGCTTAAATATATCTTGGGCTTTTCTAGTAGTTAATAGAATATCATCCTTTTCTAAGGTCTTAGCCAATTTAGTTTTAATTCCATTCGGGGTATAAACAGGCACTAAATGATTTTGAGAAATTCTTATTTCTTTTCCATCTACTGTTCTAACAGTAATCAAAATATCATCTTTTACCTTTAAAAATCTCTTAATCTTTACCCACTCTATCTGAGAGTTCTCAGGGTTAAGAGAAGGGACTTCAATAACATTTTTTGCATCACTCCAACCATCTGAATCAAATTCTTTTACCTGGCTTTCAACTAATCTCCCTATAGTTGTTTTGATTATTCTTCCATTTCTCCTAATCACAATCTCTTCATCTGGGTGTAAACACATACTCCTTGCATCCTCTGGTTTCATATCCGAATTAACAAAATTTGCAAAATATGGAATTCCATATCTGGCGGTAATTTCCCAGAGCAGATTTAAATTCTCGTTATCCCAGTCAAAATCTTTGGCAATATTGTAAGTAGGGATGGGGAAGGTAAAAGGTCTTCCTTTAGCATCTCCTTCAAGCATTACTTCTAAGAAAGCCTTATTAAACATATCCTGCTCTTTTTTAAATTCTTTATAAGTTTTATCCTGAATTTTCCCTCCAATGATAACCCCCTGATTCGCATAATAGGAAGGGATAGTCAAATCGAGAGTTATATTTGTAAACGGGGTATTTCCCGTAATGAATACTTTCCCACTTCTTCTTGCTATTATCGTTTCATTCTTAGTATGGGGACACCAAATCACACCTTCATATTCCACTTTCTCCACTTTATTAATGTAAGTTTCGGTATGTTTTATTATTCTAAGAACATAAATATCTTTCTTCCCTATGGTAGGTCTTCTTTTTAAAACAGTAAATGCCCATTCTGCGTTTATCACCATACGCTGTAAATCATTCAGTAATGCCATATCAGAAACTGCAATTTTACAATCCTCAAACCCATCTGCTTTTAAATATGTTTCCAAAAATAACTGCGTTTGTCTTTTACTTAAGTTAAAGAACCATTCGGGTATAAAATGTATATCCTCCTTTGTTCCAAACCATTTATGAATTACTTTCGAACTTTCCGCATCTAATCTGAATCTTACAACTGGGGAGCCTAAGGATTTATGTTCGTATTCTGAATAATTGAATTTAAAATAATCAAGCAAGTTTTTAATCTCCTTATAATTAGCAAGATTTTTCTCCTTTGATTGATATATACTTATTCGATAGCAACTTCTAAATTTCCCCTTCCTCTCTACACTTCCTTCACTAATTATCCATGCCATCAGCTTTATTTGCTCATCCTCTACAGGAATGTCTTTTTTTGGATTAATACCCGCTATAGGAACGATAAAAGGAGATTTTAACTTTAGAACTTCCTCTATAGGTTCAAGCACATAATTGTCCGCATTAAATCTTTTTCTGACCACTCTATGTTTTGGAGAAATCAACTGATCTTGAATTCGATTCTTTAAACGATACATTATCCCCTTATATTTTCTCCTAAATACGGAAACAACTTTATTCAATTCTATTTTTTTGCTCTTTATATTGAATGTAAAAATTTTATCTCCTTCATTAACTTCTTGATAACCTTTCCATCCGCCTTCTGTTAAGATCTCTGTATCTTCGGAAACACATTGAAAACCCACTCGTGTAGGAACATTGACATTGAACAAAAACTCCTGAAGGGCTTGTTTTACATCTTTATAACTTAAACCATCGTAATAAATGAAAGGACTAAGTAAGGTATCAAAATTAGAAAATGCTTGCGCGCCCGCTGAGTTTCCACACCAACATGCTTTTCCATTCCTTCTTACAAAAAGAGTATGATTGGGCACTTCTAAACAATATACCTTTCCTTTATATTTCACTTTTGTAATATTTTTGTTTTTAAATTTAAAATATTTGGTTTTGGATATAGATACCCTATACCATGTAAAATTATCTTTCTTTTTTTCGTATATGTTAGCTGAACATCCAAGTTTTAATACAATTTCCTGAATATCATCTGCTAACTTTTTACTTTTAGTATAATAATCAATATTACCATTACCAATATATCCATCTCCTTTCATCGCCCATTCAAATAAAATTTCAAGCTGTTCTTTGGAAAGATTTTTTATTTCCTGAGGAATGTATTTATTCTGTGCTTTGTCAAACTGTTTCAAATAAGAAAAAAGCTGTTTATTGTAAATAACAAATTCTATCTTTTTTCCTTTCTCTTTCTTTACATATCTAAATGGCAATTTTCTCAAAACTTCTTCTATTTCATTACCTAATTTTCCTTTGTTTTGACAAATTCTTATCTGATATTCATAATAAGTTCTATTTCTTCCTTTTCTTCTTCTTTCTCTTAAAGTTATACTTCCCTCAGCTAACCATATTCCAAAAAATTTAAGCCAATCATCCATAGGTATTTTTAAACCTTGAATATCAACAGTTTCGTATTTATTCTCAGAATTTGAAAGAAAATGCCTAT
The DNA here is from genome assembly GCA_021157805.1 of bacterium. Next base: position 1,687 of record JAGGVW010000114.1, on the reverse strand, counting down.
AGTAAGAGACTTTAATTCCCGGCAATACAAAATAATTTTTTCTCTCTCCCTTCCAGGTTCCTCTTTTAGGAACAAAATGAGTATTTGGATTAAAGTCTTTGGCTTTTACAAATTTTTTATAATAATTTCCATCTTTACATTTAGGGCAATATTGCTCTACAAACATATTATGATTGGGTGTTACTAAAAGATCTATCTTTTTAGATTTAAAATGATAGAGAGTTCCATCATAGTCAAATTCATAAAATCTTACAGGGGTTTGTAATTCTATCTCATTAGTTTGAGGGTTAAGAGTAAAAATTTTATCGGTTTTTTTTACTTCCCAAAAATATTTCCATCCTTTATCTGTCAATACCTGGGTATCAGCGGAATAACATTCTCCCTGAAGGGTATAGAAAAAGTTTACAGTTTGACCAAGTATAGAACGAAAGTGCTTGGCTGGCTTTGATTCTATTTTGGAAGACACTCCCCGGAAACCTTCACGCAATAAATCTAATAGATCCCATCCCACACAATACACACTTAAAATTCCCAGGTCATGAATGTGAAAATCGCCTCCATTATGAGCATTTCTTATTTTTGGAGAATATATTTTGTTAAGCCAGTAAATCTTGCTTATCTGAGAAGATATGTAATTATTTAATCCCTGAAGAGAAAAATTCATATTACTGTTTTCTTTTACCTGCCAGTCGGTTCTATTTAGATAAGCATCAACTAAATCTGCATTAAACCTGGAAGCAATCTCTCTTATTTTTGCATGCTGGTCTCTATAGATTATGTAGGCTTTTGCAGTTCTCTTATAAGGGGAATCAATTAAAACTTCTTCTACAATATCCTGAATTTCCTCAACCGTAGGATAACGATTTTTAATTAACTGAGATGCTAAGTTTAAAACTCTAATGGTAAGTCTTTGAGCTATTTCTTCTCCAAATTCTCCTGTAGCATAACCTGCTTTGGTTATCGCCTGACATATTTTAGAAGAATCAAAATTTTGGATTCTTCCATCTCTTTTTATTATCTTCTCAAATATATTGCCTTGCACCTTGCACCTCCTGTATTCAGGAAAGATACACTACATTCCTTTTTTAACCCCCTTGAGGGCACTACGAACCAATTATGAAAAAACGATTAAATTCTATAATACAATATTTTGTGTTGTCAAGACATTTTTCCTCTACATATTGTATTATTACCATAAAAAAATATCTGGGGATGGATACACTAAAATTTTTATTTTCAAAATGACTCTGGAATACCAATGGACTTTCTCAGCTACTAATTATCCAATCTTTCTTTTTACCACCTTTTCTTTTAAAGGATATCTTCCGCAGGTGAATTTTTTCCCCTCAGGACAGTACCCTAATCTTTCGCATTTTGGGCCTGCACTAGAAAATACGGCTGGTAGATGGGATTTGCATATTTTGAGCATTTCATTGGCTAAGTTTCTGATTTCCCATTGTGCTCTCATACAACATCTCTGTTCGAAAAAATGTAATAATTCCCGGCAGTTCATTGTAACGACTATTTTTGTTTCTGTTGCTTGCGGAAGAATGTATCTTGCATCCTGATTTGCTTTTTCGCCCATAATCCCCTTTTCCTTAAGTTTTTTTAGCACTTTATTGTAACTTGCCTGAGTCTCTTTCATAATTCTAACAAACTCTTTTCTTAATTCTTCATCCTCTTTTAT
>JAGGVW010000144.1 GCA_021157805.1 bacterium | reverse complement strand
CCCATACAATCATTTTCATTACCACCACACCAGAGAGATAAACAGGTATGTTTTCTTAATCTTTTAACAATATATTCTGCTTCTTTTTTTACTTCTTTTATAAATTGTCTATCATCAGGATAAGAAGTACAGGCAAACATAAAGTCCTGCCAGACCATAATTCCATATTCTGAACAAATTTGATAGAAAATATCTGGTTCATATATTCCACCACCCCAGACACGAAGCATATTAGCACCTGCTTCTTTTACTTTTTTTAGAAGAAATTGATATTTTTCATCTCTTATAGTTCCTGGGAAAGTATCTATTGGTGTCCAGTTAAATCCTTTAATAAATATTTTCTTTCCATTAATAAGAAAATAAAAAGAACTTTCTTTTTTAGATATCTTCTCTTGAACCAATTTCACATTTTTAATCCCAAATGTTTCCTTTTTCTTATCAATAATTTTAGAACCATCTTTAAGGAAAACTTGTGCTTGATAAAGAGATTGTTTGCCCAATCCATTTGGCCACCATAGTTCAAAAGGAGATATTTCAAAATATACTATAATTTTTTTCTTTTTAGAATTCTTTGTAGAAAATTTTTTAAAAATTTCTTTAATCTTTTTTCCTTCTGGAGAAAAAATTTCCAATATTAAAAAATTTTCAAGATTGTCTTTATAAGTTTTAACTTCAACTTCTGCTTTCATAAAAGCAGTTTTTTCATTCCAGGAAATAGTTTGAATATAAATGTCAGAAATTTCTGCCTTTTCTACAATTTTTAAATAAACAGGTCTCCAGATACCCATACTTACAAGATGAGGGGCAATATCCCATCCATAATTAAACTGTGCTTTTCTGGTATAAATTCGGGGTATATACCAATCTGAAAGGTCTTTATTTTTAATTTTTACAGAAAAAATTGGAGAAGCAATTTTTACTGCTAATTTATTCTTCCCTTTTTTAATTTTATCTGTAATGTCAATCTTAATAGGTGTAAACATATTCCTATTTTCTCCTATTTTCTCTCCATTCAAAAAAATAGTAGAGAAAGTATCAATCCCTTCAAAAATAAGAAAAATTCTCTGGTTGTTTGAAAGCTTTGGAGAAATAAAATTGGTTCTGTAATACCAATCTTTTTCTTCTACCCAGCGACAATGGTCTGCATTTAATCCAAAATATGGGTCAGGAATAATTTTAGCAGAAAATAGGTCTGAATGAATATCACCAGGAACTTTTGCTTTTATCCATTTTTGAGTATTACCTTTTAATAATTCCTTATCGGGTTTCTGATTAAAATTTCTCCAGGTTATATACCAGTTATTTAAATTAATTTTCCTCATAATTTTTCCTTCTTTATTTTAACAAAACTACAATAGAATTGAAATCTTTTTTAACTATCTGAAACTCGATCCACATAAGAAGTTTTTCAAATAACAACTATCTTTTTCATTTTTCTTTTCTATTTTCAAGTTTTCAAATTTTGTTATATTATATCACACTTTTATTATACCCTCCCAGAATTTGTCAGGAGATGTAAAAACCCTTATCAGATAAAGATAAGTGCAGCAAGTATAGACAGGATATTAAGAAAATACAGAGAAGAATGGAAATTGAAGAAAAAATATAAAGGTAATCCATTCAGTTCAAATTTAAAAAGAAGCATACAGGCGTCCTCAATGGTAATCCCTGTGCCTCTGGTTATCAAGCATAAATAGGAGAGTAGATAAAACCCTGAAGGTAAAAATTGAACACTTGACAGCACCTTTTTATAAAAGATTTATTATGTTCAATTCGTCTTCTTTACAGAATTGAGAGGATATTGTAAAATAGAGGTGGAGGTGATAGAATGGGAGCTAATATTATAAGAGTAGTTTTTTTAATTTTAAGTATTTTGATGTGTTATTATTGTTTTCCTGCAAAAAAATTTCTTGGAATAGTTATTGGGTTTCTTGGGGGAGGATTAATTATAGCAATTGAATTACTTTTTGAAAGAATATCCTTTAAGAAATTAGTCCTTGCTGCAGGTGGATTAATTGTTGGTCTTATAACTGCCATCCTTTTAACAAGATTCTTTTTGCTAATTCCAATAGAAAATCCTCAGACACAAAACTATTTGAGGTTAGCCCTTTATTTTGTTTTTTCATATCTTGGAATTATGTTTGGCATAAAAGGGGTAGAAGAACTTGGATTTGTTTTTCCAATTTTACATTCATTTAGAGAAGAAGAGAAAATTGCTGTTGTTGACACAAGTGTTTTAGTAGATGGAAGGGTATACGAACTTGCCAAAAGTGGTTTCATTGATTACACACTTATCATTCCAAAGTTTGTTTTGAAAGAATTGCATGGTCTTGCTGATTGTTCAAGCGATATGAAAAGACAGAGAGGGAGAAGAGGTCTTGAAACAGTTAATAAGTTAAGAAAAGATGAATCCCTTGATGTTAAAATTTATGATACTGAGTATCCTGATATTCCCGCAGTGGACTCAAAACTTGTAAAACTTGCATCTGATTTAAGGGCTGCTATCTTAACGAATGATTTTAATCTTTCAAAAGTTGCTTCTGTCCAGAACATAAAAATTTTAAATCTTAATATACTTGCCAATATTCTTAAGCCAAAACTTACAAGTGGAGAGGAAATTTCTTTAAAGATTGTAAAAGAAGGGAAAGAAGCAGGACAGGGAGTTGGTTATCTTGAAGATGGAACTATGGTTGTAGTTGAGCATGCTTCAAAGTATGTTGGGAAAGTTGTAGAAATAGTAGTTGACAGTTCAATTCAGACATCTTCAGGAAGGATAATTTTTGCAAAATTGAAAACATAATGCCAACTGTTATAATAGTTGCAGCAGGAAAAGGTAAAAGGACTGGGAAAAATATTCCTAAAGCATTTCTAAAAATAAAAGGAAAACTACTTCTTTTTTATTCAATAGAGAAATTTAAAAATTTCTCTCGTGTAATTGTTGTTCTTCCTAGAGGATATGTAAAGGAATGGAGGGAAAAATTAAAAGTCCTGTATCCTGAAATATTTATTGAGGTGGTTTGTGGTGGAGAAGAAAGACAGGACTCTGTCTGGAACGCTTTGCTAAAAGTAGAAGATGATAATGAAATTGTTCTTATACATGATGTTGCAAGACCTTTTGTTTCTGAAAAATTGATAATGGAAATTGTTGAAAAGACAGAAAAATATGGTGCCTGTATTCCTGTAATGAGAATTCCTGATACAATGAAGAAAATAAAAGGAGAAAAAGTTGAAAAGACACTCAATAGAGATGAAATTTTTGCTGTTCAGACCCCTCAGGGATTTAAAGCAGGTATAATAAAGAGGGCATACAGGAAAGCGAAAGAGAAAGATTATAAAGGAACAGATGATTCTTTTCTTGTAGAAAAAACTGGCATTGATGTATGGTGTATTGAAGGAGAAAGGTTAAATTTTAAAATAACTTATCCAGAAGATATTACTTTAAGCGAAGCAATTGTTGAATATCTAAAAGAGAAAAAACAGAAATAGAAACAGGAAGAATATATATGAAATATTTTATTCTTGCAATTTTTCTTCTAACATACTTCGGAATTG
>JAGGVW010000154.1 GCA_021157805.1 bacterium | reverse complement strand
TGATTTTCCCTGTCCAGTTGCTGAAATTATTTACCAGCATCATGAACGGCTTGATGGCTCTGGCTATCCAAGAGGGCTTAAAAATGGTGAAATACTTTTTGAAGCAAGAATTTTAGCAGTTGCTGATATAGTTGAAGCAATAACATCTTTCAGACCTTACAGACCATCTCTTGGAATAAATTTTGCTTTTTCTCACATTCAGGAAAATAGAGGTAAACTTTATGATGAGAAAGTTGTTGATATAGTTTTAAAATTATTCAAAAAGAAAGGATTTCAGTTTTAATAGAAGGAGGGAAAAGATGAAAAAAAGTATATATTTTATACTGATATTGTTTTTTTCTTTTCAGATTTCGGTTTTCTCCTGGTCAACTGACCCTTCTTCTCCAGTGGTTATATGTGATGCTCCTGAAAATCAAACAGGTCCCAGAATAGTTAAGTTATCTGACGGGAATTTTATTATTTTATGGGTTGATGAGAGAAGAGGATATGTCCCAGGTTTTTCGTGGAAATACAAAGATATTTATGGGCAGAAATTGAATTCTGCTGGAGAAATACAATGGGCAGAAAATGGTATTTCTATTGTTGAAGGGTATGTAGGTGTTACTTATGAATTGCAAACAGATGTGAGGGCTGTTTCAGATGAAAAAGGTGGAGTGATATTTTCATGGACAGATGCTGCAGGTGGAGGAATTCAGAATAATAATGTAAGAATAAACAAATTAGATGGCAGTGGAAATAAGTTATGGGGCGAAGGAGGTATTTTATTACAGGATGGAGATAGCGGAAGTAATGAAGATTTATGCTCCGATGGAGAAGGAGGAGTTTTTGCTGTATGGGAATATGGTGGGTATAGATTATGGTATCCAAGAGGGAAAGCATCTCATATAGGAAATGACGGTAGTATTTTAACAAATTATGGTTCAATTTCCTCACAAGGGGGAGATGATGGTGAAGGTTCTGCTATAGCAAATCCAATGGTTATTTACAGTGGGACAGGTGAAGCAATAGTTGGCTGGGAAGATAGTAGAGATAGTCTATATTATGGTTGGCGCTCTTTAAGAGTTCAGAAGTTTTCTTCAGGAACAGAGTGGACGGCAGGAGGAATAAGAGTTTCTTTGCCTAACAATGTTTCATCCCAAATAGTAAGTTATTGTGATATAGTAAGTGATGGTGCGGGAGGTGTAATTGCTTTCTGGACAGATGAGAGAAATGGAAATAAGGATATTTTTGCTCAAAGGGTAAATTCTTCTGGGGATATTGTATGGACTGACGGAGGTATTACTGTGTGTGACGCAGAAGATTCTCAAATTAATTTACAGGCAGTTTCAGATGGTTCAGGCGGTGCAGTAATTGTATGGGAAGATAGAAGAAACGGTAATCATATTTATGCTCAACATATAAATGGAAATGGTGGACTCTTATGGGAAGAAAATGGAATACTAATAGGCACAGGAGAAAATCCAAGAATAGTTAGAAATTCAGATGGAACTTATTATATATTCTGGACAAATGATAAAATTCTTGCTCAGAGAATAGGAGATGATGGAATTGGATGGTGGTCAGAAGGAGGAGTTGAAGTATACAGTTCAGGCGTGCAGAATGATTATGAAGTAATTGATGTAGATGATGGAGTAGTAGTAGTTTTTTCAAACAATAATATTTATGCTCAGAAAATATATAAAAATGGCACATTAGACCCTTCTTCTCCCATCACTATAACAACTGAGAAAGATTTACCACAGGGTGCTCTTGAGGAAGAATATAATTTAAGAATTGGAGCAGTTGGAGGGAATGGGGAAAGATTTACCTGGCAGATAGTTGAAGGAAATTTACCTGAAGGTCTCTCATTAAATTCAACAACAGGTGTAATTTCAGGAATTCCAGCAGAACTTGGAACTTTTAATTTTACAATTTCTGCTTCAGATGGGGTTTCAACTGCTCAAAAGCAATTCAGAATATTTGTTCAGATTAATACTGGAATGGAAATATTTGATATTGGTGAATATCCTGCAGTTGCAAAAGGGAATAGTTATTTAGTGGTTACCAGAGAATCTAATACTTCATCATATATCTATTGCCAATTTTTTGATGATAATGGTTATAAAGACGGAGATAAAATGACAGTTTATGAAAACGACAGGGTAGGTAGATTGGATGTTGCTTATAATCCTGTGAATAATAAATACCTTATTGTATTTAATGGTGGAGAATACCCTGATTATAAACTTTATGGAATTTTTGTAGATGGAGAAACACATCAAGCAGGTGATGCTTTTGTAATTATGGATGAGAATTGCAAATATCCTGATGTTGAAGTAAATCCTCAAAACGGAAATTTTTTGATTGTGGCAAGTGAAGACAAATATGGTGGAAAGTGGAAGGGGATTATTTTAAACAAAGATGGACAACCGGAAACAGGAATTTTTGATATTGGTGAAAAATCAGGGTGGCCATATAATTGTTCAATTGCTTTCAATCCAGACAATCAGGAATTTCTTGTATCTTACACTTATGGAAGCAGTAAGTATATTTGGGGAAGAATATTGAAAAGTGATGGAAGCCTTGAGGATGAGAAGGAACTTGCTTCTTCTTCTTTTTACATTGGTAATTGTAAACTTACATATAACCAGAAAACAAAAAAGTATTTCGTAGTATATTATACCTCTACTCAGTGTCGTATTCTGGGAAGAGTTATAAATTCCGATGGTACACCTTCTGGAGAGCCATTTTATATTTCAAAAACTGAATTAGACGAACATTGTGGAAATGTTGCTACAACCTCAAGTGGAAATACCTATGCTTTCTGGGGTGATAGGAGTGATGAAAATGGAGAATACGACATTGATAGT
>JAGGVW010000116.1 GCA_021157805.1 bacterium | reverse complement strand
ATATAACTTAAATCAGGCAACTAAAAATCAAGAATATGGAGCATTAAATTCAGATAAAACATTACTTGCTTTTGCTGCTGAAAGTATTGAGAGTATGCCGGGTGGAAAACAAATATGGTTGAAAGAATTAACAGGACAGAAACGACTTTATCAACTTACATTTGAAAACTGGGATTGTTCATACCCTGTTTTTATAGATGACAGCCATATTTTGTTTAGAGTTGATGAGGTGAATTCAACTTTACAGGATTATTATATTGTTTCAACAACTGGAGCAGAACCTACAAATATTACATATAACTCTCAACTTTCTCCATATTTTCCAAAACTTGGAAGACCAATGTTAAATTCAGAAAAAACAATGATTATTTATGGAAAACAGACACAGGATGCAAGTGGATATTCTGACTGGGAAATTTATACAAGAAATGTTTCTGGAGGAGAAGCAAAGGTTTTAACAGGACTTTATTACACAGAAGACCCGGAAAATCAGCCAGACCCGATGCCTGTTTTCGTTAATACAGGACAGTTTATTTTTAAAGGGGAAGAATACACAACTGGAGACCTATATCTTTACTTTACAATTTTTAATACTCAATCTCCTTATTTAAATAAAATACCATCTTCATTAAATGCTTCTTTCCCTTACTATTTCCTTCCACTACCTCAACCAACTCAATTTGTTTATGTTGGTAGCGATGATCAGATATGGATGAGAACTTATGATGGGCAGGATAAGAAACTCACAGATACTGTAAATCTTAATAATTATCCTGCTTTTGATATATCAGGAAATTATATTGCATATTCAGGAAATGGCGTTTGGGTTATGAAAGTTGATGGAACAGGAAATACTCAAGTTGATAATACATTTGATGCAAAATATCCTGTTATTTCTCCGGATGGGGAATGGTTGTTCTATATTAAAGATAATGATATTTATGCAAGAAGAATTGATAAGACCATTTTACCACAGAAATTAACAAACATCCCTCAATATTCAAAACAAAACCTTGATATTTCTCCAGATGGGAAATTTTTGATTTATTCAGGAGAAACATCTTCTGGATTTCAGATTTTCTCTCTTCCAATAACAATTTTTGAAACCACAGTGAGAGTTGATGGAGAACCAGTAAATTTAACAAATGATACTGGACATGAAAATTATAATCCCTCTTTTTCTCCTGATGGGAACAAGATTGTTTTTGTTTCAACAAGAACAGGAACTCCTATAATATTCATAATGAATTCTGATGGAACAGACCAGCATTCTGTGAATTTAACTCCTTCACCTGTCAATCCAGGTTATCCTGTTTTCAATCCTTATGGTGAAAATGAAATTGCTTATATTTCAGATGGAGAAATTTACATTGGGAATATTGAAACAGGTGAGGCGGAAAAACTTTCTCCTTCTATAGAAACATATAAAAAATTTGACTGGGCAAAATATAACTTACAGAGAATAATAGTAACAAGGCAGTTTATTTATTCAAAAGTTGACCCTAATATTCCTTTCAGATATAAACTCATAATAGAGGTTAATGAGATAAATCCACCTTCAAATATAATTTTACAGGAAATACTGCCAACAACTCCTGACTCAGCAGTTGACTGGGAATTAACAGATGCAACATATAATGATACAAATTTTCTACCAGACAATAATGCAACGACAGGAACACTAAAATGGATTATTGGAACAAACTTTCCTATGGATGAGTTAACTGGAGGAACTCTTGAATTAACTGTTGACCTTTCAGGAGATACTACTGGAGAAATAAGATGTATAAATGGTGGCTTTTTTGAAGGAGACAATTACTATACCACGAAAGGAGATGCATATATAACAATAGGAGAACCGACAATTCCAGTAGATACGGATGAGAACTGGAAAATTTCAGATGAAGAACTTTTAAATGCAATTGATTACTGGGCAACAAATACACAGATTCATGGATGGCCAGAAGATTTAAATAACTGGGATATATACCTTTTGAAACTTATTGATTTCTGGGCAGATAATGACGGATATGAGTATGACCAGAATGAAAGTATAAATCAACAAAAACCATGGTGGAAACCCAGATAAAGGAGGAGGATAAAAGATGAAAATTAGAAACTTAATTTCTTATGTATTGACTTGGTTTTTTTTAATTTTCGTTGTAAAAATTTTTGCTCAAAGAGAAGTAACAGGAACAAGAGAATTACCTGATTGGTATAATCCTGGAGGAACAGTTGATGTAATTATAAATATAGATATAACTGATGATACACACCCACCAACAGGACTTATTGTAACAGAAACACCACCTTCTGGCTGGACAATTACCTCTTCCTCTCCACCTTATGATAGTGTTGTAGATGGAACATATAAATGGTTATTTTATGGAGGAAATGTTAAAGATAGAGACATAACATATACTGCAAGTGTTCCTCCAACATCTTCAGGAGAACAATATTTTACAGGAAAATTGAAATATAATGATGTTGATACTGGAGCACCTATAGAAGATGACATAGGAGGAGATACAGTAATTTTAACTTCTGTTCCACCTCAACTTGCTGTAAGTCCTGATACCTTGAATTTCGGAACAGATGAAACAGCGCTCCAGTTTACAGTGACAAATACTGGAGGAGCAAATTTACTATGGGAAGCAACTGTATCTCAGGCATGGCTAACAATAACAAGGACAAGTGGAGTTTTAGGGGCAGGGGAGAGTGAATTTATAACTGCAAATGTTGATAGAGCAGGTCTTGAAGCAGGAACACATACAGCCACTATTGATTTTGCAAGTAATGATGGTAATGCCACAATAAATGTTATTCTTATTGTAGGAAGTCCATCACCAGTTAAAAGTTTTTCTGCTTATGGTGTCCCTGGAGGAATATATCTTGTCTGGGAAAACCCGGATGAATACACAGGAATTATAATATTCAAAAGAATTGGTTCTCCAATAACAGCAAATCCTGTTGATGGAATTTATTATGATGTTCCAGGCAATCCAGATGGTTATCCAAGTAATCTTTCTGATGGAAGTGAATGTGAAACTAAAGTTACTTATGAACTTACAAGTTATTTTGATGAGATAATAAATGATACAGACATTTTCTATAATATTTATTCTTTTGCGGACATAAACTATTCAACACCACTTTCTGCAAATGCAATACCACAGCAATCACTTGCCAATCCAGAAATTACCGATTTTTCCTCTGATTTTGATTATTTACTTGATGGAACAACAACTCCAATGGATGGTTTTGAACTTATTATCCCTGAAAATTCATTAACAGGCACTCCACCTGCTTCTTTTAATCTTGGAAATATTGACTCTGATTACGCACCTATCCATTCTGGACTTCTTGGTTTTGCAAATATATATGGGGTTTTAACCAATAATGTCAATCTTATTTCCCCTATAAACATAAAAATTCCTGTTCATCAAACAGACCTTGATGCAGCAGGAGTAAATAAAATAGATGACTTAAAAGTTTATCAGTGGAATTCTGATAAAAGAGAATGGGAAGAACTGAGTATAGTTGATATAGAGGAAACAGATGCAACTGACCCAATTGGATATATAACAGTTGAAGTTGAAGATATGGGAGAAATGAATTATTTTTCCCTTGGCTATCCTTTTATTCCTTCAGGTGGAGGAGGGGGTGGTTGTTTTATAGCAACAGCAGCCTACGGAACTCCTATGGCAAAAGAAGTTGTGGTTTTAAAGAAATTTAGAGATAAATACTTACTTAAAAATAAATTAGGTCGTGCTTTTGTCAGATGGTATTATAAACACAGTCCAAAATACGCAAGATTTATAAGAAAAAGACCGGTTCTTAAAGCAATTGTTCGCATGGGGCTGAAACCACTTATTGCATTTTGTAAAATTTTGCTATGAGGAGGTCCGACCTCCACAGAATTAAAAATGGGAAAAGGAAAAGAAGAAAAGATAAATAAATTAAAGGATTATTTAGAAAAAGAGAAGGATATTATTCTTGCTTTTCTTTTTGGCTCCTATGCAAAAAATAGAGAAAGAGATATTTCAGATGTTGATATAGGAATTTACACTGCCCGTAAATGGGATTTAAAGAAACTTCATAAGGTCTGGGATAAACTGGAAGAAATACTTGGAAAAAATGTTGACCTGATTGTAATGAATGAAGCAAGAGAAACAATTGTCTGGGAGGCATTAAGAGGAATACCTCTAAAAATAAAAGATAAAAAATTTTATTATGAATATATGCTGAAAATTTCAAGAGAAGCAGAAGATTTTGCTGACTTTGTTATTGACTTTTACAGATGGAGAGAAAAAGTAAAAAAGAAGGTAAAATAATCAAAAGGAGAAAGGGAAAGATGAAGAAAATAAAAGTAATTTATCAATTAGTTTTTTCTATTCTAATTTTATTTACAGCAAGAACAGGGCTCTCAAAAATAACCACAGTATCTTTTACTGATTATACAGTAACAGGACAGGGAATATTACCAAACAATAGATATAATCAAAGTCCTTATGACGGTTATATTATAATTGCTGGACTTAACATTGCTTCTGATTCAGGACAGAGATTGACAGGAGTTACCATTACAAATAATCCTGTCTCTACTTATGGAGGACTTGACATTGATAGAAGTGCAATATTAGATAGAAGTGGTAATGTTCTTGCTTCAATTTCAGGAACAGGAACTATTCCCTGTAATATTGCTATTCCAGCAGATGATGAAGGTGGAAATGAAGGAGATGACTTTTTTATTGCAATAAGAACAACAGATGATAGTTTGATGGATAGTTCCTCCAATTTTAAAATTGATAGAGTTTCCTGGACACCTGTAGAAGAAGGAGATGCTGATTCTCCTTCTTTAACAACAAATACAATAATCTGTGAATTAATAGTTGTTGACCTTCTACCTATTGAATTTACCAATGTCTCACATCATAATTCAACTTCAACCCCGGAATATCCATCTTATTTCCAGTGGCAACCAGGAGAACAGATAAGACCCGATTATCTTAATAATACCTACAACCTTTCTCCATATCCTTTAGAACATCCAATTCCACAGGTAATACCATTTGAAACTCCAACAGCAGTTCTTGCAATTGGTTGTTCTCAGAGAAATGTAACTCCATCAGGAACGGCAAGCCCGAAGATTCAGGACCCACCAGAATATTTAACAAGTATTACACTTACAATAACAGATACCGGGAAAAGTAATTTTGACCCGACAAAATCATTCAGAACAGAATATGTAGATGATAAATATAATGGAATACAATTATGGAGAGATACAAATCAAGATGGGAAATGGGACCCAGATGTTGATGCTATAATAGATATTAACCTTTCAATTTTTCCTTCAGGTGACAATGAATGGAAAGCAATTATTACTCCAGCAAATGAAGAACCTATTGAAAACTTATATGATGGTATTTATGATTATTTTATTGTTATAGTTATAAGAAGTAACCCAGAGGATTCTTCTTACAGACCAGTTATAGGAAGGGACTTTAAAATATGGATAAATCCAGGAGATATTATTTTTGGACCTGTTTCATATCCTGTAAAATATGCAGGAATAAATATCGGACAGGTAAAAACAATTTATAGCAATCTTTATCTTGAGGATGTTTCCCAAAGAAGAGTTGACCCTGAAAGAACAGAAAGTGAAGTTGATTTAACAGATAATGTTATTCCGGTCTTTGGAATAAATATTGCTTCAGGTCCTTCAGATATAGAGAATGCTCCTGACCTTGGCTCTTTTGATAGTTTTGATGGGACAAGGATAAGAGATATAAAGATTGAAATCCTTGCTTTTGAAAATTTTGACCCTCGGACAGACCTTGCTCCTCTTTCAAGTTCAGGAGATGAAAAGGCAGGGATAACTTTGTGGAGAGATAATAAAGAAAGGGGTAATATTGGAAGTTTTGATTCTTCTGATACATTTGTTCCAACAAATTCTTCTGGTTGGGTTTATGCTGGATTTGTAAATGACCCTGAGTATGGACCTTGTCATCTTTATTACTGTATAATTTCAACAGTTGCGATGGCAGAAGACCAGGGAGAAATTTATCCTGACGACTGGCATTCCAGTTACAATGGAAGTGTTTTCCCGGCAAATTATTATGGAGATGACTTTTTCGTTTGTATAAGAACAAAAGAAAATATGAGTTATGGAGCAAAATTCAGGGTTAGAATTCCAGAAGATGGAGGACTTAAATTAACCTATCCAATTGAAGATTATTACAATTCTTTATCTTGCTCAACAGAAGAAATTTATGGAAATGTATTTGTAAAAATAACTTCTTTAACAGACCCGGGAAATCCAGGACTTGTTCCGAATTCTCCTCCCACACCTGTATTTAAAGTTGAACTGAATGACAATAATTCTGGAAAAAGTCCGAAACTTGAACAGATGGCAGTTGAATTTTATGATAGAGGTAATTTTTCTCTTGATGACCTTGCTTCATTTGACCCAATATACCCTGTGTTTAACCCTTCTACTGGATGGTATGATGTAACTTATTTTAATATTGATGCATTAAAACAGTGTGGAGTAGTAATATATCAGGATGATGGGGATGGAAATTTTTATGAAGATTTAGATACACCTGTTCTGATAAGAAGATATAGAATTTTAAGTTATCCAGGAACACCTTCAACATATCAATTTGAATTTCTAAATCCTGTAGCAATTCCAGCAACATTATTTGTGGTAATAAGAACCTCAAGCACATTTTCATCGGGTGATTCTTTTGATTGTGGAATTGTTGGATGGGGAATTGATACTTCTGATTGGGAGACCTGGGGTAGCCGTGCTATAGGAATTGCGGATATAAATGAAGTAAAAAGCAATGTTTATGTAAGAGCCCAATCAGGTATATTTAATCCGATTTATTCTGAGTCCTTCCTTGCTAACACACTCTCAGAATTTAATGGAATATGGATTTATTGGAATAATAGTACTTACATACCCCCTGAGAGTTTCTTATATTATGAGATATTAAGAACAGATACAACTACTGGGATAACTGAATCAATTGCCACTATTCATAATTACAATACAAACTTTTATTTTAATTCAGTTGATGGTCCATTTCCGCCAGAAGAAGGCGTTCAATATCAATACATAGTAAGGATGCATTATTTACAGGGAGGAGAAGAGAAAACAATTGACTCAAATGTATCTCCTGACCCATCAGACCCCTATTATTTCCACAAAGGAAGATTACTTGGCTGGCCTGATAATATGTCCCCTGATGATGTAAGAGCAGTTGGTGGGATAAATTCAATAACTATTTACTGGAGAGATAGAAGTTATGACCCTGACCATCCAGATAAAAGAGCAACCCAGTTTCTGATAAGAAGAGTTAATCTTACTGATAACACATATTTTGAAATGCCAGTTGCTGCTCACTTTGAACCTGACTGGGTTGATTATACATATGTTGATTCAGATATTGAAACTGCAGTGGATTACAGATACGAAATTTATGCTCAAAGAATTGCTGAAAATGGTGGAATTGTAGAGTCAAAACCAGGAATTTCCGAACCAGTCCAGGCATATGGACAACAACCAGATGAAGGAGGTGGAGGGGGTGGATGTTTTATAGCAACTGCTTCTTATGGTTCATATCAGGAAAAACATGTCTGGATATTGAGACAATTTAGAGATAAATATTTACTTACAAACAAATCAGGAAAAGCATTTGTCAGATGGTATTACAGACACAGCCCAAAATATGCTTCAATAATCGCTAAAAATGGATTTTTGAGATTTTTAACACGGATTTTCTTAACTCCTCTTTACCTTTTTGCTTATATATTCTTAAAGACCAGATACCTATTACTCCTTTTCCTGTTTTTACTTAATACAGGAATTATTTTTTCAATTCGTCTTTATAGCAAGGTAAAATGAAAAAAGAAATGACTAAACTAATTATAGGTTTTTTATCAGGGGTTTTAATTATTATAATGTTTTTTCTTATTGGTCCTGCTAAAAACAAAGAAAAAAATGTCTCTGTTTCAAAGTCAATTGAAAAGGTATCACCAACTGAAGTAATTAAAGAAAAATTGATAAAAACAGAAAAGAAGAAAGAAAAAATTGAAAATATCCCATCAGAAAAGAAAGAAAAACTAAAGAAACTTATTAAAGGAGAAAAGAAAGAAAAGAAAGAATGGTTAAAGAAAATACTTGCTTTAAATGAAAAATATAAAGATAAATGGGAACATAATTCTTACAATAATTCTTCTTTATCAGTTGGAATGAGAAGTTCAACAGGTTCTAAATTTACTCCAACCTATTCTTCTCCTCAAAAATACAATTCTTCTCCCATATATTCATCTCGTATATCCTCTACAACTTCTTCTTCAAATATAAAAAAAAGTAATAAAGGAGATAATAACAGTTCTTCATCAATGGGGGGAACGCCAATTACATCAGGTCCATCTACTGAATATTCTGGAAATTCATCGGCACCAAATACAGGAGAAAATGAAGGGAACAACAATGAGAATGATGAAAACAATAATGAAGAAGATAATAACAACAATCCTGAAATATTAACAATAACAAGAAGTATTTCAACTTTTTCAGGTGGGGCAAATGTTTCTCTGAATATAGAAATAAAACAAAACATATCAGGGCTTATAATAACAGAGACAATTCCTGCAAATTACACTATAACTAATTCTTCTCCAAAATATGCAAAAAAGACAGATAAGACATACAAATGGCTTTTTTATGGCAGGGGTATTTCATCACAAACAATAAATTATACTTTACAGGGAGAAGGTGGAGGGAAAATAACAGGAAGTTATAAAACAACAGCAGGAAAGGGGACAATAACAGGACAATCAACTTTATAGAACCGGGTTCTGAAAAAGAAGGAGGAAAATGGGGAAAATAAATACCTTAATCACAATTTTATCTTTATTTTTTATGTCCTGTGCTTCAACAAACAAAAAAGAATTAGGGAAAATAAAAAAAGAGAAAGAAATTACCAGCAGGTCAACTGCAATAAGATTTTTACCAGAGTATTATAAAGCAGGGAAAGCGATAAAAGTAAAAATTGTAGTTTCTCCAGCAAAGAAAACGCCAGGAATTATTGTAGAAGAAAAAATCCCTGAAAGATGGGAAATAATCAAGTCAACCCCTCAGTATATGAAAAGAGAGAAAAATACTTATAAATACCTCTTTTACGGGAAGGAAATTTTACCTTTTGAAATTACATATACAGTTAAAATCCCGGAAGGTGAAAATGGAGAAAAGGAATTTAAGGGGGTAATTAAAACATTCAGAGAAAAAAATATACCAATTGGTGGTGATAAAAAAATAAGGAATAATCCATAAGAGGACCTGGTTTGGAAGACGCGGTTCTGGGAAAATCTATAAAATTGTTTTTATAGTAGATACAGATATTAATTTTTCTTCAAGTATGGTTTTAACTGGATTTTCTAATTTTTTAATTTTCCCATTTATGTTTATCTCATTTTTTCTTAAATTTATCAAAACTTCCTTATCTTTATATTCAAAAAATATTATGTCCTTTCCAACTTTAACATTTTTAAACCTCAAAACTTTTTCCATTGTTCTCAAACTTATATATTTTTTATCTTTAATTGTATAAACAGGTAATTTATATTTCAAAAGCAATTCTTCAAAATTTTCTTTATTTACTTCTTCTTTTATTCTAAATTCTGGCACTTTAATATTTACTGTTATTTCTTTATTTTGTTCTTTTCTCCTGTTTTTTTTTACATTGAAGTTTTTTACTTTTACTTCAACAGGCGGTGGTTTTTGTAATATTAAAACAGGAGCATAAAATTCAGAATAAATCCAGTAAAAAATAGTTGAAAGAAAAAGAATAGAAATTGTTGAAATTAGAATAATTTTTTTGTATGGTTTGAATAATTCTCTTTTTTTGAAATAAAAATACTTTATAAAGAACTTCTTAAATTCTCCGATAATATTTTTAAAAAATTTTCTTGAAATTTCTAAAAGTTTTACATCTGGTATTTTAAATCTTATGCTCCTTTTTTCTCTATATTCTTTTCTTTCTTCTCTCTTTCCATCCTTTCCCTGACTTTCGCTTCCACTCATCAGGAACTCAACTTCTTCCATAATTTCTTCTATTTCCAGTTTTTCTGCAGATGTGAGCTTTAAAATCAGATTCATAAACCCTTCTGGTAAATTTCTATTCATTCTCACAGGAAGCATCCCGGAAAGCATTTTATAAAAAACAGCACCAATAGAATAAAAATAAGTATTTAAATCTTCTTTTCCTTTTTTTAATAATGGACTTAAATAATATGGAATTTCTATTTGATAAAAAGGGCTGGAATAAATGAAAGAACCTTTTAAATTCAATTTTAAAAGTTGGTTTATATCAACATAAGAGGAAAAAATAACATCAAACATTTTAATTTTTCCATTATCGTCAATAAAAATACCTGATGGAAGAATAAACGAAGGTCTCAATCCCATTTTTTCAAGATAATTAATTCCTTCAAGAATCTGTAAAATTATCTCGCAGGCAGAATAAATAGAAAAAACACCTTTATTTTCTATAAGGGAAGATAAAATCTCTCCTTTTACTTCTTCCATAATAACAAAATATTCATCTCTTTTTATTATCCTGTTTATTTTTGTCAAGTTTGGGTGTGATAAAAAACGGATTTTATCAATATCTTTTGTGAAGTCCTCTCTAATTAATTGTTTTTTTATCTCTCTTATAATACAGTTTCTACCACTAACTTTATGAATACCAGTAGAAATATCCCCGAGAATATCTAAATAAATTTTTCTAACTATTCTATAAAAGCCAATTTCGTTTTCTTCTTCAATAATTTTCAAAAATTTTTCAAGGATTTCTTCATTCTTATAAGAAATATTTTCAAAAGAAATACCGTAATACACTTCAAAATCTGTATAAACTTCAGCCACTACACATTCACCTCTAAAAATTTCCTTACCAAAATCAATCTCAATTTTGTAATTTTCTCCTTTTTTTAAAGGGTAATCTGTTTTTATTTTTGCTCCAGAGAAGGAAATATTAATAATTTCTCCATTTATTTCATTAAATCCTTTTACAAGTTTTACACTTAAAGGATATAACTTAATTCTTATATCTTTCCTTCTATCAGGTAAAATGGGAGAAAGAACTTTTACAATAACTTCAACTTCATTTATAAAAATAAATCGTGCTTTAGCATAAAATCTCCTGGCACTTCTTGTAAAATAAATTTCTCCATCTACTTTTTCTTCTTCATATTTAAATGGGGGATAAATTTTTAAAACAATCTCATTTTCAGAGACAACAGAAATAATAACCCCTCTGAACAGTTTTCCTTTTAGAAAAACAAGACATTTTTCATCTGTTTTGAATATCATTTATTTTAATTTCTGGAACTTTCGATGTGATTTAATCAAGACCAACTGCTATTCTCAAAATTAAAATAACATCACTTATATCAATTTCCCCATCTTCGTTTATATCTGCTAAATCTGGTTGTGGTGGGTCAAGTTCTACTGCCTGCCTTAAACATAAAATAACATCACTTATATCAACTTCCCCATCTCCATTTATATCACCTTTCTGGATATTATCGGAAATATAAGTGTCTCCTTCAATGGAAACTTCTCCACTGGTAGTTGTATTTATTATACCAGAAAACTCATAAGTACCCGTTGTTCCTTCCGGAACTGAAACTGTATAAGTTATTGTAAAAGGAGAAACACCTGAAGAATTGAATTTAAGCCATTTATATGTATTTGTTGAGGACTGGTACTTTGACCATTGTGGATTTGAAGAAATAATTGACCAGTTAGAAGGTAAAGTTTCACTGATTATAACACCTGTAGGAGGATTTTGAGTATCTGTATTAACATAAATTGTAACTTCAAAATTACTTCCCGCAGTATAATAATCAGGTAGGTCTCTTGTTGCTGTATCTGAAGTAAAGAGAGAAATGTTCATAAATAAAATAGAGAAAATGATGAACAAAAAATTTATTTTTCCCATTTTTGAATATAATGATATATTTTTTTCAGGTAAAAGTCAAATTTATGGATTAGCCCATTCTCCCTGGGTCCAGAACATCTCAGGATATCCAGGAGTTGCTCCATCAGGTGCATATATTTCAGGTAAATTATCTCCAGGTGAATCTTTATCTCCAATAAATACATATTCTCCAGGTTTTGTTTGACGATTATTCACCTGTGTATTTCCTCCTCCGCCTGTTGGGTCATAATATCCTTTTTTCCCCTGAGATGCCCAGATGTCTATTACAGCAAGAATTATGTTATCCCAGTTGCTTATATCAGAAGGCCATTTTGGTCCGTATCCTGGAAGTTGTGCATCAATTGTCCAGCAATCAATTGCATAAAGTAAGTCATAGTCATCAATTATTCCATTGGGCTCTTCTGTATTTCCATTTGGCACTCTGTTTCCACTTGAATCAGGAGCATTATCATCAGGGTCATAAATATCAACAGGCATAAATGGAGGAGAAACACTTATTTTACCACTACCAGAAATAGTTTCTTCTCTATTAAATCCGTTAAGGAGGTATTTAATATTTCCACTAATTGAGTAATTTCCAGTAGTTGAAGAAGATTGAACTTCAATTTCAATAAGATGGTCTTTTATCCCATAATTATATCCAGAGTAAAAGAGAATTTTTAATGTCTGAAGTCCAGAGGAAGGAAAATTATTAAATACTGAATAATTTGTTGTCGGTATAGGATTTCCATCTATAGAAATTGAATTAATATTAAAAGTATTTGGTAAAATTTCATTTAAAGTAAAACTTGAAGGTAAACTTGCTTCATCTGTATCTATGACAATTTGATAGGTAAAGTTTAAACCTGAACCAATTCTTTCAGGTATTCTCCTTTCTCCTACAATTGTTCCTTTCTCTCTTTTTATCACCCATACATATCTATCATCAGAAGGGGATATATTAGTATCATATAATAAAGTTGCAAGATTTTCTCCATCATCAGGGGTTGGGTCAGTTTCTGGGAAAGAAGCAACTTTTATTGTTCTTGTTCCTGCTGCTGGATTATCTGAAATATAAGAAATGTAATAATTACTTTCATCATAATTTACAGGACCAAAAAATGGCCATGCAGGATGTACTGGATTTCCATTTTCATCTCCAACAATAAGGGTAAGTCCATTTCCATTTATATCCATAGTGAAAATTCTGGAAGTACTATCCCAGATATCAGAAACAAAAATTATTAGTTGACCATCAGGAGAAAATGAAGGATACCTATCATCTGCATTTGGACTATTTGTAAGATTAACTGGAGTCCCACTGCCAGTTATGGTTTTTGCTGTAGTAATTATATCTCTTATATAAATGTCGTATTTTCCACTAATTTCTTCTTTTGAATATACAACTTTTGTCATATCGTGATTTAATGCAACTTCTCCAATTCTTTCTGTTATTCCTGATAAAATCGTTTGTTCTGCTCCCCCTGATGTTAATTTTCCATAAATTCCATAAGTTCCACCACTTTCTTCTTTTACATAAATTATCCATCTTCCATCTGCAGAAACAAATGAGTTTCTTAAATTCACTGTATCAGAAGCAAAAATACCTTCTCCTGTTCCATCATGATTTAGTTTTGTTATATAAGTAGGTGAAGTTCCTCCTGTATAAGCAATAACTCCTCCGTTTTTTGCACCTGAAATTTCTGTTCTTGTTGCAGGAGTTGTTATTGGCTGGATTAAATTCCAGTTAGAAGTATTTTCATCGTAATCACCTCTGTAAATATTTCCTCCATCTATATAGAAAAATCTTGTTTCTGGAATTGTTATTATTTTTTCTGAAATTCCAAAGAATGTTGATGGAATGAAATCAATCATTCCTGTGTTTTCTGTTGTTGAAGTTGTTCCTGTCCACTGGTCTTTTAAAGAATTACTTACAGTATACCAGTCATACCATTCATAATTTGCTCTCCATACATCAGGTCCAGCCAATATGGAAGCAGAATAAAACATATCTCCTCTCCAGAAATCTGCTATATTTCCAAAAGATGGTTCATATTCATTCATATCAGGTGTATCTGTTAAATTTACTTCTGTTCTAAAATCAGCATTAAATGAGTAAATATCCCACTTTCCATAATCAAACTGGTCCCAGTTTCTTTTTGAGTATATAATTTCATTGAGGTTGTAAGTTATATCATTTATATAATCATAAAAAGTAATTAAATCAGTATATCTCCATGTTGTCATCAATCTTCCATATTGAGGAGTTGGTGGAGAGTTATTTGTTAAATTTGTTAAAGATAATCCACTTATACTTATTTTATATATATCCTGAATGTTTTGAGAAATTCCAACAAATACAAGGTAATCATCATTTAGAAAAGCAATATCTCTAATTATTAACTCTTTTTCATCTCTTATCATGGAATATTTTCTTTCTTCTCTATCATAGTACCACAATTGGGTTTTTCCATTATATTCCTGAACAAATGCAATAAACCTTCCATCCGGGGATAAAGCAGCATATGGATGGGGATAACCGTTCTCACATACTACTCCTTCGTCTGAAGAAGAAACAGTTCCTTCTGAACTTATTAAATAGATTTTCCAACTTCCACTTACATTGCTTGTATAAATTATCTGACTTCCATTATAAGAAAAAGAAGGGTTGCGAATAATGAAATTTCCTGTATAATTTGTAAGTGGTCTTTCTTCTCTTGTTTCAATATCCTTTATATATAAATTTCCTGTATTTGTAATATTTCCATCTGTATCTCTCACTACATCCTTTACATATAACAATTTTCCACCTGTTCTTTCCACTGGTACATAAGAGGGTGTATCAGCAGTAATTGTATAACTCTGAGATTGATGAACTGGTGGGTCAGAAGAATCAGTAACTCCAACAACAAAATCATATGTTCCTCCAGTTGTTACAGCCCCTGTTATTTCCCCAGTTAAAGTGTCTATTTCCAATCCAGGAGGAAATTCTCCTGAATCAATTCCCCATGTATAAGGTGGTTCTCCTCCTTCAACAGATAAATCCTGATAATAAGGAAGACCTGCAATTGTATCTGGTAATGTTGGAGGAGATATTCCAAGATGAACTTCAGTTATAATTTTCTCTTTCACAGCATCTGCAAATTCTGTAAAATCTGT
>JAGGVW010000276.1 GCA_021157805.1 bacterium | reverse complement strand
GATTGAAAAGAATGGCTTATGGATACAAAGACATTAATTATTTCAGGTTAAAAATTCATCAACATTGTGGACTTTTAAATCCAAGATTAAATACTTAAAATGCAACTTAAATACGAAAGACCCGAAAATTTCAGAGTCGGCTGATTTAAAATTTTTACTTTATCTGTTTCTTTCAAATCAACTTCAAAATCACCTTCTTTCATACTAACCGCCTTCCACAAAAAATCTTCGCTTTTAACACAAAGAAATTAAAAGCCCACACAAAATAAATTTTTTCATTTTTTTCTTCTTATTTTTTTATTGAATTATGTAAATTTCAATAGATTTTGGCTGTATTTCTTCTGTAACTTCAAAACTTTCACTAATCTTTTTTTTCCTCACTTTACCATCAATCCAAACTTTCATCCTGTGAGCTTTAATTCCATATTTACTCAGGTCAATCTTAAATCTAACTTTCTGTTTCTCGTTGGAATAATTTGTAAGAACAATACACAACTCTCCTTTATAAGATTTATAAACACCATTTAAAACAGGCGGAAGTTTGAAACGATATTTATATCCTGCAAGAATTGTTTTAAATTCAATATTTTTAATACCATCTGGAAATTCTAAATTTAATGGCCTCTGGTAAATACCTTCTATTAAAAACTCTTTCGCTAATTTCAAACCCCTTATAATCTTTCTCATATATTCTGCCTGGGTTTTAAAATCTTCACTCATTAATAACTTTACAACCCTACCAACACTGAACCAGCCAATTTGTTCCCCATTTACAAAACTTAAAGCAAGCATAGCATCAAAAGGTATTTTCTCTCTTAACATAGAAGGTGATGGTTTTCTTCCATAAACAATTGTATAATCTCCATAAACAACTTTATAGAGAGGAACTTCCTTAGAAAAAGTTGGTGTAATAGCAAGATTCCCATCAAGTAAGTCAATAAAAGGTTCTGTATTTGCTTCACTTGTTAATATTGCATCAGGATTTACCTGCCTAACCTTTTTTCTTACTTTTTTAAGTAAATTTCTGTAGCCTTCCACCCACCAACTTCCTCCACCAAGTGGATGTCCATGAGTCGGGTCAAAACACAATCGTGGTGAAACCGCTGTTATTTGGTCAGATATAAACCATCAAATTTTACTTCTTTTAAAAGATTTGAAAGTAATTCTGCCTGTTTGGTCTGATACCATTCTGTATAAGGACACATTGCTACATTCTCCCATTTTTCACCTTTATAACCTTTTCTCCTGTATCCAGTTTCAACATCCCCATTTTCTTTTTTAACTGTATATAATTTTGCTGTTTGATACGAAGGAACACATTTTTCCCAAAGAAATGTATTAACATATGGAATTGAATGTACATTTTTTTCTTTCATTTTTAAGACCTCTTCTGGTGTTTCTTTATGAGGAGCCAGTTCCGGAAAATTAGGGTCAAATTTTTGTCCATAATGAGGAAATTCCATATACCATGGAGATTGTATATTCCACGCATACCACTGGAAACCCATTATATTTTCATTTTTCGGGTCAAAATACCTTTTAAATTTTAAGACATATTCAGAAGGAGAAATATAATTCTCTAAAAGATTTTTAAGTCCTCTCTGTTTTACTAATTCTGGATAATAATTCGGTAATTCATAGGCACTTTTTGGCTGAAGCCATGCAGAAAGCCAAAATGTTGTATTTTTAAACCAATCAGGAATATCTTTTCTTTTGTATAAAGGCCCTTTTTGGCACCAAATCTGTTTTGTCCCCCAATCTCTATAGATTAAACTCGCGTCGTACCAGTCACCGTTATAGACCCTGATAATTGTGTCCCATCCCTGTGAATAAGAATTGCCTTTGGTTTTCATGTGTTCCATGGGAACTTTTAAAGTAAAATTCAAAACACCATAAGTTTTTGGTTCATATCTAAATTGCTTCATACTGGCTTTTGAATCATAAGCAGCAAAATATAACCCCCCTTTATCATTATAATATGTAAAAAATTGCATTGTTTGAAGTGAGCATGGATAATATCCTCCTCCAATGTTAAATCCATAATATTTTATCCAGTTTGAAAGCCCTTTATTTTTTGATGGTTCTTTAATCAAGATACCTTTCCCAAGAGGAAAAGCAAGATTGCCTTTATTATCTTTTATTGAAATTTTTGGAAATTCTACATACCTTATTATATTATCTGATTTATTTTTAATCTCAATCTTCCATGCACTTATCCCTTCCGCTTTTAATTTACCGTATGTTATAATTTCTATACTTTTACCTTCTGGAAACTCATAATTACACAGAATTTTAACTTTCTTATTTTTTTTATCAGTAAAAATTTTTAATTTCTCTTCATTTGGAATAAGTTCCTTAATTTTATTTTCAGGTGTTCTTAAAATTACTTTCCAGAAAGGTTCTTTTGGCTCAACAAAAGTATAATTAGTATTAGAAGAATAAATACCTATCCCACCTTTATTTTTATTGAATAAAACAGTAATTTTGTTATCTTCAAGGATAGTTATTGATGGAGTTAACTCTTCATTATTATTAGCCAAAACCAACTTATCAAAATATATTTTACCTTCTCTTTCTCCATATGATGGATGCTCTAAAACAATATACATAAAAGAGATTTTCTTCCAATCAACTCCATTACCAAAGTGTTTGAAATCTTTTTTAGGAATATAAATATATTTCCAACCTTTCCAGTTAATTTTAATACGGTCTGATGAACAAAAATCAGTCCCATTGGTGAAAATTCTGAAGATTAAATTATTTGTAGAATTATCTCCATAAATCCATATTCCTATACCTTCTCCTGCTTCCCAATTTTCATTTATATTAGACCATTTAAGACATGTAGCTCCTACTTTTTCAAAACTATATTCAAACACAAGAGAACCTCTTTTTTCTTTATAAATCTCATTACTTATCCTAATTTCTCCTTTGTTAGCACTCCATTTTCTCCAACTCCACTTCATTGATTCAAAATCTTCAACAATAACTTCTGAAAAAGATGGAAAACATAATAACAAAAAAATCCAAACCCATTTTCTCATTCTCTCCTCCTTTTTCTCTATTTCTTGAAATTATGGATTTTTCCATGTATTTCTGTTTACACCATAGATGTCAGCGACTGTTTGAAAGGCATAGTTATAATCTCCTCCATAAGTAGCCCAAAGACTCCCTGTTGCTGCTGGTGTGGTATCTCCAAGCAATGACTTTACAAATGATACAGGCATATATCTTACCGAACCATCTGTATACAAAACGTTATACCCGCTTCCATCCTGTGCGTGGGATTCCCACGGTTGTCCCGAGCCGCTACCATAGATATCATATACCAAACTAACTGTATAATTTCTTCTTTTCCACCCATATTTACTATAAAGATACATTCTATCAAGTGTAGAGGGTTGCTTATACCATCGTATTTCATAAGCACATCTTACTGAAGTTGAACATTTATTTGTTGAAGGATTGTAATAAGGTTCAAATGCCCTTTCATAAGAAAATTGATCAGGGTACCTTATTGCAAGGAATGGACAATATAAAACACGTGCAGTTGTTAAATATCTCGAACCAAACAACATTCCAAGATGGTCCCATCTATCATGGTATTTTCCTCCCGTATATGGATAATATATTACATATGTTGCTGACCAGGTATATGCTGGTAATGTGTTCCAATCCTGCTCATACATAGCGAGAGCAAGATAAATCTGTCGTAAATTACTCATACATAAAGCATTTTTTGCTTTAGCTCTTGCTTTACTCAATGCAGGTAGTAGTATCGCTGCAAGAATCGCTATGATGGCTACTACTACCAGCAACTCAATTAATGTAAACCCACTCCTACTTTTTCTCCTTTTCATTTTTTCCCTCCTTTCCCTCGCATTCTCTCTTACTTCTCTTCCCATATGCGAAGGGTAATTCTATTCTTTTCTTCTTCTCAACTCTCCCGCAATTCTTCTTCTCTCTATATACCTTTATCACCTCCTTTCATTTTATCTTTGGTTTTGCAACAGACCCTCTTTCTATGATTTTATGTGGTAATAGTATTTTATGTACAGGACCATCACTTCCTTTTATTCTTGACATCAAAATTTTTGCTGCATACTTCCCCATCTTCTTTTTTTCCTGAGACACTGTTGTCAACGGCGGTATCATATATTCAGTAAACTTTAAATTATCAAATCCTATCACTGATATATCTTCTGGTATTTTTAAATTCATTTCATGACATGCTTTATATAAACCAACTGCTATACCATCACAAGTACAAAATATTGCTGTTGGAGGGTCTTTTAAATTTAATAGTTCTAATCCACATATATATCCTGTTTCTTCATAATATTTCTGATTTGTATGTTGTTTTACATAAATTCTATTAAATTCAATACTGTTATCCTTTAAACACTGTAAATATCCAGAAAATCTTTCTCTTATAGTATTAACATCTCGTGCAAGAATTATACCTATTTTCTTATGGCCCTTTTCTATTAAATACTTTGTGGCTTCATATCCTGCCTGGAGATTGTCTGTTTCCACATAATCACATTCAAAATTTTCAATCTTTATATCAATAAAAACAATAGGAATGTTTTTTTCTTTTAATTGTCTAAGAAAATAAACAGAAGGAGAATCAACTGATGAAGATGCAGGTGATATAATAATTCCTTCCGGTTCTCTTTCTAATATTTCCTGTAAGTATTTTGCCTCCTTTTCTTGATTTCCATCTGTTTTTAAAAATACTGTATGATATCCTTCTATTGATAAAACCTGTTCAATTCCGGAATAGATTGGACCGATAAATTGATTGTGAGTATCTTCATAAAAAAACAATGCTATCAGTTTGTTATCGGGTTTCTTTAATTTCACATATGTACCCTTGCTTCCCCGAGTTTCAAGATATCCTTCCTTTACAAGTTCTGAAATTGCTAATCTTATAGTGATTGTACTTACATTATATTTTTTAGAAAGTTCAACTATGGAAGGAATTTTATCATTTTCCTTCAATCTTCCACTCTCTATCTGTTCCTTTATCTCTTCTTTAATCTTTTTGTATAAAACTACACCTTTTCCTTGCATTTTGCTCCTACCTTGTTTTGTGTATATATAATTATACACATAAAAATTTTTTTGTCAAGTTTTCGAATCAAGACCTAATAAATCGGATGTAAAAAGCTGCTGTCAAGTGTTCAAAAAGAGAACTTGAGAGTATTTCAAACCGGGTTTGGGTTTGTTTATCAAATTCATAGGATACTGCTGGCTTCTTTGTAAAATGGTATGATGTTTTCAACAGGGATATCTGCATTAAATAGTATATCATAAATCTTCCAATTGAGGAGGACGGTCCTCCACAGTTCAATACATAAGTGAATTTGTTGTATAATGTATTCAAAAAGGAGTAAGTTATGAGTGGAATTTATATGTTAATCCCGACGCTTCTTGTTGTTTTTGTTTCATATCTTATTGTAAGAGCAGGGGGAATTGCATTGAGAATGACAGGGATGGATGAAGAAAGAGCAAGGTTTCAGGCATTATCAGCATTTACCGGGACAGGTTTTACAACAAAAGAAGCAGAATTAGTTGTTAATCATCCTACAAGGAGAAGAATTATAAGCTGGCTGATGATACTGGGACATGCAGGAATTGTTACAGTTATTGTCACTGCTACCTCTTCTCTTATAACAACAAAAGGATATCAGCTTTCAATAAATGCAATTTTTCTCATAGGTGGAATTTACCTTATACATCGGCTTACCAGGCATAGAAATTTTATGAAAAAGTGGGAAGAATTTGTAAAAAAGAAACTTATAAAATTCCCTGAATTTGAAGAAGGATTAACTGAAGACCTTTTACATTTTCTTGAAGGTTATGGACTTGTAAGAATTTCTGTTAGGAAGGATTCAAAATTTGCAGAGAAAGAAATTGGAAAACTGGATTTGAGAAAAAGGGGAGTAATTGTTCTTGGAATTGAAAGAGAAGGTAAATGGATACATACCCCGGATAGAAAAGAAAAACTTCTTCCTGATGATAGAATTGTTGTTTATGGACCACTTTCAACTTTAAAGAAACTTGGAAAGGAAAAATAAGATGAAAAAGAATATAGTTGTAGGTGTTTTTGGTTCAATGAATACAGATATAATTGCTTACGGAGTTGAGAAGTTTTTGAAGGCAGGAGAACAGTCAGTAGGAGGAATTTTGAAAATAGGACCTGGTGGGAAGTCAAGAAATATTGCACAGATGGTTTCAGTTCTTGTTGGAAAAGGAAAAGTTGCTATGGTGGGAAAGACGGTAAAAGATGATTTCAATTTATGGAAAGTTCCATTTAATGCGATGGAAAAGGAAGGGGTTATAACTGATTTTATAAAAATACTTGATTTTAAAAAGACAGGAAGGTTTCCAGGTATTGCTATAATTCCAGTTGATAAAAAGGGGAGAAATCAGATATATGTTTTACCCGGGATAAATGAAGATTTTTGTGAAGAAGATATTGATGAAGTTGAAGAAATTTTTGAAATTATAAGAGATAATAAAGGAGTAGTTTCTTTTACTCTTGAAATGCCTTACAGAACAGGTATTCATATAGTAAGGAAATGTAAAAAATATGGTATAAAAGTGATAATTGACCCTGGGGGAATTCAAAAGAAAATGAATTGGAAAGAATTGCTGGAAGGGTGTTATTTTTTAAAACCAAATGAATTTGAGGCGGAAATTTTGACTGGAGTAAAGGTTGAGGATTTTAAGACAGGTAAAATTGCAGGAAAGAAAATCCTTGATTATGGAGTGGAAAATGTTTTAATTACATGTGGAAGGAAGGGTGGATATTTTTTCTCAAAGGATATTTCAGAGCATATTAAAATTCCCAAAATAGATATAG
Source organism: bacterium (assembly GCA_021157805.1). The sequence goes on along the minus strand of JAGGVW010000276.1, from coordinate 2,572 downwards.
AAAGTAAAGAAAAGGATGAAACAGGATGTGGAGACCAGGTTACCGCTTATATAATATATGGAATTGTATCTGGAAAGGATATAAAAGAAACTGTGAAAGAATCAATTTTTGCAGGGAGTTTACAATTTTACAGAAAAGGGATACAGCCAGTAAGAAAAAGTGAAGTAGAAAAATTGATTGAAAAGGTGAAGAAATGAGAGTAGCAAGTTTTTTAAAAAAGAGGGTAGAACAACTTAAAAGAAATACTTATGCTCTTTATCTGGCATATAAAGACCCGAGAGTTCCCTTATATGCAAAAATTTTCATTGTTGCTGTTGTTGGTTATGTTGTAAGTCCTCTTGATTTAATTCCAGAGTTTTTCCCTGTGATTGGGTATTTTGATGATTTAATTATTCTTTCAGCAGGAATTTACTTTACAGTTAAAATGATTCCTAATGATGTCTGGAATGACTGTAAAAAGAGAGCAGTTTCTGAACCGATTGATAGAAAGTTGAAGTGGATGGGGACTTTTCTTATTATTTTTATCTACATTTTTATTATTTCCCTGATAGTATTAAGTTATTTAAGAAAGAAAAGAATTTAGCCCAAACCGGGTTTGGGTTTTTTTTACTTATTCTCCACCCTTTTTAACCTTAAATATGCTGATTTACTTCTTGAATTTGGAATTGCTTTTTGAGACAGGAATTCAATATAATTTACAATTTCTTTGAAGTATTTAAAAGGAAATCCAACAATTCCTTCCCCCTCTTTTATATCAGTTGCTTCTCTACAACCATAACATCCAAAGCTCATATTAAATCTCTGTTTTACAAATGGTAAAACAGTTGAATCAACACAAACTGCCTGAAGAACTGCAGTTTCACTTAGAACTCTTCTTCCTTTGGTTCTGTTAACTTCAGCAAGAATAATCCACATAAGTTTTTCAACTTCATCTTCTATCACAACAACATCAGGTTCAACTTCTGCCGTCTCAAGGGGGAATAAATATATACTTTTTATTATTCCATGTTGAAATTTCGGCATTTTTTCAAACATATTTTTCCCTGTTTCTATTTCTTTTGTAATTCCAAATCCAACCAATCCTTTTCCTGTTTTTAGCCCTTCAGGGAGCTCTTTAATTCCAAATGCTGCTGAAGCTGCAGGACAGGCAATTTCTTCAATAATTATATGCTGCCCATTTCTTGCTTTCATAAATGCCTGGCAATATCTATACCCTTTTAGTTTCTCTCCTCTATAGTTGTTTTTTTCATCAGAGATGAATATAAATTTCACTCCCACAGGAAATGTTCTCAAACCAATTTTTTTTCTTAATAAAATTGCCTTTTCTCTAATTAATTTTGTTTCCATAATTATTATTCTCCTTTATTTTTATATTTTTCTTCCAGTTGTTTTTTTGCAAGAGAAAGAATTTTTCTCTTTTTTATTAAATCCTTAACATACTTTGGGTCGGGAAAACTTATAGCATCAAATACACACCATACCTCACAGGATGTGCAACCAACCATACACTGTAATGGTCTTGCAACCACTGCTTTTTTCTTTTCCCAATCAAATTCAAAAACATTTCTTCCACAAGTTGTAACACACATCCCACAGCCAACACATTTATTCTCATCTACTTTTGGAGCCCAATCTATTTCTTCTCTTGGTATTCCTTTCCATTTTGCAAATTTTTCTGGTAATGCCATTTTTACCTCCTTTCTATATAGCCAGATTGCTATATAAATTTGTAAAAAAATTTATTTACACTTAATTTTACATCTATCTACTTTCTTCAATTTTTTCTCATCTTCTTTTATAACTTTCTCTCTTTGAAGTTGTTGTTTTATTTTTTTCCACAATTCAAACCATATTCCATTCTTTACAGGAAAATATTCAGTGAAAAATCCGTTTTTCTTTTCCATAATTATTCCAGCCATTTTTAATTTTTTAAGATGTCTTGAAACAGAAGGTTGTTTTATTCCCAGTATTTCAGTTATTTCACAAACACAGAGATTTTTTTTCTCAAGCATATTCAGTATTCTCAATCTGTTTTTATCTGAAAGAACTTTCAATATTTTTTCTATTTCCATTTTTTTATTTATATAGCCAGATTGCTATATAAATTTTACCTCAATTCTTCATTCTGTCAACTTTTCGTCATTCCTCAAAAATAAAATTGACCAAAAGGATTATACACAGCAGAAAAAAAACACGCAATTGTGTCAATGCGAAGATATATCAAAAGGGGAGGAAGAAATTAAAAACGCAGATATTAGATGAACTTGAGAGGATATTGGAGATGAACAGGCAGTATTTATCATTTCTGCCACAAATCATGGCGGATCCGACACATTATTTGTCGGGTCTTTTGAGGAAATACGAGAGGGCCTGTTGCCTCATATAAGAATCTAAATAAATAGTAATACGATGCCTCATATAAAATTCTAAACAAAAATTTCTTCTTTTTCAATTTTTTCTCCTTTTTCTTTCAATTTTTTTCTCTTTACCATTTCAAACAATTTATCTTCTAATTCAGTCAGGTTTTTCTTTATTTCAATTAGGTTTAAACTTTCATATGTTTTCTTTAATT
>JAGGVW010000120.1 GCA_021157805.1 bacterium | reverse complement strand
TTTATTTCTTTTTCTTTTTCTTCAGGTGCTTTGGGAAGGACAAGTTGAAGAACTCCATCCTTATAAGTTGCTTTTACTTTATCTTTATCAACACGAGCCGGGAGAGTGAAACTTCTGGAAAAACCGCCACTTCTTATCTCTTTTCTGTAATAATTTTCTTTTTTAACTTCTTTTTCTTCTGACTTCTTTCCGGATATGGTAAGAGTATCATCAGAGAGAGAAACTGAAATATCTTCTTTCTTCACACCAGGGATTTCTGCTTTAACTATGATATTGTCTCCTTCTTCATAAACATCAATGGATGGAGTTCTTTCTCCTTCCCATAAATCAAAATCTCTGTTGAAAATTCTGTTTATTAATCTATCAAAATTATCTCTTACATCAAGTAATTCTTTGAAAGGGTCCCATTTTGTCAGTTTAACCATTTCACATCACCTCCTTTTCTTTTTTTTCATTTTTTTAGATGCAGAAGAAAGGAGGCAGGTTTCATTTTTTAAATCTTATCCTGACTTCATAGTAAACTCTCTCACTGACACCTTTCGGGACTTTCTTTTTTCTATAAATACTTCTGCTTAAAGCAATTGTTTTTTCTATTGTTTCAAATAGAGAAAGACATCTTCTACATTCTTTTAAATGCTCTTCCATCATCTTTCTCAAAGATTCTTCTATTTCATTATCTATAAATTCAGAAATCAGTTTTTCAATATCTTCACATTTCATTTTTAATTCCCATATTTTTTTATGTATTCAGATATTTTTTCTCTTAAATACATTCTGCTTCTATGGACTCTCGTTTTTACCGCTGGAACTGATAGTGAAAGAATCTGAGCAACCTCTGTTAATGGTAAACCCTCAACATCATGTAAAATAAAGACCGACTTATATTTTGGTGGAAGTGAATCTATGGCTTTTTGTAATACCTCTTTTAGCTCTGCACTTTTAAAATAAGAAGAGGGATTTTCAGACCAGTCAGAAATTTCTATTTTATATGATTTATCCCCAAATTTTTTTAGTTCATCAATTGATACTTTTTTATTTTTCTCTTTTCTCAACTTCATAAGAGCATTATTTGTTGCAATTCTATAAAGCCAGGTTGAAAAAGAAGACCTTCCTTCAAAACGGTCAAGGTTCTCATATGCTTTTATATATGTTTCCTGCATTAAATCAGCAGCATCTTCTTTATTTCCAAGTAATCTTAACCCAAGGTTATAAATATTTGTCTGAGTTCTTTTCATAAGTTCCTCAAATGCTTTTGTATCTCCATTTTTTGCTCTTTCAACAAGTTGTTGTTCACTCATTTTCATCCTTTAAAATTTCCACTATTTTATTTCTGCTTCTTTCTCCTACTTTAATTTCCACATTGCTTTCAGGAACTTTGAAATATTCTGATAACAACTCAATCAATTTTTTATTTGCTTTTCCTTTTTCTGCTTTCTCTTTGACCCAGATAAAATAAATACCATCCCTTTCTTCAATTTTATTCTGTTTTGCAGACGGTTTTACCTTAACTTTAATTCTCATTTTATTATAATATCATAACTTTACTGAATTTTAAATGATTACCTTGAAAAATAAAGGAGAAAATGGTAAAGTAGAGCCAACTAAATAAGGAGATTTAATGTTATTTCTCTTAAAAGGAATTTGTGCAGGAGGTGTTGCTGGTTTTTTTTCTGGATTGCTCGGTATAGGGAGTGGTTCAATAATCGTTCCTTTTCTTTATCTTCTTTTTTCTTTACCAATAAAAATTGCTATCGGGACAAGTTTGTTTGTAATTTTTTTTTCATCAATGTTTGGCTTTTTAATTCATCTGAAAGAGAAAAATTTTGACATTAAACTATCTTTTCTCCTCACAATTGGTGGTGTGATTGGTGCTCAAACAGGTGCTAAATTGACAAAAGCACTTCCAGATACAATTGTTAAGATTGTTTTTATAGTTATTATTGTTTTTCTGGGATTCCGACTTCTTATTTCAAAAGAAAAGAAATACCAAAATGATAAAAATGGATATACTTTATCAATCTGGAAAACTTTTTTGATTGGATTTCTTGGTGGGGTTATTTCTGGTCTTTGTGGAGTTGGTGGAGCGATATTTCTTGTTCCTCTTGTTTATCTTATTTTGAAAGTTCCAATAAAGATATGTATAGGAACGAGTTTACTTGTTATTTTCTTTAATTCTCTTTCAGGCACTGTTTCCTATGCAATTGGGGGATATGTAAATTATAAAATAGGGATTATTTTTGCTATTGGGGCGATTATTTTTGCTCCAATCGGTGCTAAGATTAGTGTGAAAACTCCAAGAGTTCTTTTAAGAAGAATTTTTGGTGGATTTCTTATATTAACTCCACTTCTTTTATTTTTCAGAAAATGAAGCAGATAGGGATTGATGAAAATGGTTTTGGTTCTTTAACAGGTCCTCTTGTTATAACTGGAACTGTTATAGAAATGGAAAAAGAAAAATGGTTCCGAAAGATTTGTGATAGCAAAATTTTTTTCTCATCAAGAAGTGAAAGCAAATTCAAGAAACTTGAAGAGTTTGTTATATCTCTTTATTATTCCATAAAAAAACAAATGCCTTCTTCACCGACAGAAATTGTAAATTATCTATCTCCTGAATTCAAATGTTTATCCCGAGTTGATATTTGTTTTAAAAATATTCCTGATAAGTTTTTATGGGCTAATCCCAGAAATGCAAAAGAAGAAGGAGAGAAACTTTTAAAATGGATGGAAAAAGAGAAAATTTTTATTAAAGATGTAAAATCAGAAATTGTCTGTGCTAAAAAATTTAATGAATTAATAAAAAAAGGAAATTCAAAATTTATAATTGACCTTTCTCATTTCTGTAAAATTGTTAAAAAATTTAATAAAGGAAATTCTTTTATTTGTGCAGGGAAAATAGGAGGGATGAAGTATTACCTGAAATATTTAAGATATTTTTTCCCTGAATATGAAATATACGAAGAAATTGAAAAAGAAAAGAAGTCAATATATCTTTTTAAAGGGAAAGATAATTTTGAATTTGGGTTTTTCCTTGATGTTGAAAAAATATCTTTCCCTGCGAGTGTTTCATCAATAGTTGGTAAATATATAAGAGAAATATTTATGGAAAGTTTTAGAAAATCAACAGGAATAAGAGAAAAAATTTCTGGCTACAGGGATAAAAAAACAAAAAAAGCAATTTCTATTCTTTCCACTTTTCCTCAGGAATGTATTGTAAGAATTAAATAACCATTCTAACCGCTGGGGTTAGAAACCAGATTGTTCTTTTTACATTTTTTCTGGCAAAGATATATTTAACAAATTAAGAGAAAGAGAAAAAACAATATATAGCCCTTTTATTAAAAATAATCTTGTTTCTGTTAACTTTTTATCTTCTCCAACAACTCTGTGTTTGTGATAATATGAATGAAAAGTTTTTGCTAAATCTAAAAGATATTCACAAAGAAGATGAACTCCATATGTTTTTACAACATTTTCTATTATTTCAGGGAATTTCCACATTTTTTTTAGTAGAGTAATTTCCTCTTCTTCTTTCAAATATTCTGGTTCAAATTCAATTTTATCAATTTCAATATTTTTACTTTCGGCAAAATGGAGTATATGTTTCATTCTTACATACCCATACTGTAAATAAAAAACAGGGTTTTCAGTTGATTTTTTCTTTGCAAGTTCTATATCAAAATCAAGATGGCTTTCTGCTTTTCTGAAAAGGAAGAAAAATTTTGAAGCATCAGGTCCCACTTCATCCATCAGTTTTCTTAAAGAAATAAACTGCCCTTTTCTTGTTGACATTGATATTTTTTCTTTTCCTCTGTAAAGAGTTGTAAGCTGGACTATAAGAAATTTAAGTTTTTCTGGGTTAAATCCAATTGCTTCAACTGCTGCTTTCATTCTCGGGATATAACCATGATGGTCAGGACCAACGATATTTATAAGTGTCTCAAAACCTCTTTCTATTTTATATTTATGGTAAGCAATATCTGTAGCAAGGTATGTGTAAGAGCCATCACTTTTAATAACAACTCTGTCTTTATCGTCTCCAAAAGAGGTGCTTTTAAACCACCAACTACTATCTTTAAAATAAATAAGTTTTTTTTCTTTCAATTCATTTATAATTTTTTCAACTTTCCTACCTTTCAAAAAATTACTTTCTCTTACCCAGTTATCAAATGAAACTCCAAAATTATTAAGGTCTTTTTTTATTCCATCTAAAATTTTCTCATAAGCAAATTTTTTGAAAAATTCATCATCTAAATTTTCTTCTTTTATCTTTTTTGCCAGTTCAACAAGATATTCTCCATAATATCCATCTTCAGGTATCTGGTAATCTTTCCCTTTTAACTGGTAATACCTTGCTTTAAGTGATTTCCCGAGAAGTTCTATCTGTCTTCCTCCATCATTTATATAGAACTCTTTAACAACAGAAAAACTTGCAAATTTCATAATTCTTGAAAGTGCTTCTCCAAAAGATGCCTGTCTTCCGTGAGCAATTGTTAAAGGTCCTGTAGGATTTGCACTGACAAATTCAATCAGGATTTTTTCTCCTTTTCCTGTATCTGATTTAAGAGCACTTTCTTTCTTTTCAACAAGTTCTTTTAAAAAGTTAAAAAAAACATTTTTTGATATAAAAAAGTTTATATAGCCACCTTTAACTTCAATTTTTTCTACTATATCTGAAATCAGATGAGATATTTTTTCTCTTATTTTTTCCGATATAACTGAGGGATTTTCACCTGATAACTTAAAGGAGATATTTGTTGTAAAATCACCGAATTCTTCTCTGGCAGAAGGGAAAATATTAACATCAGTATCTTCCCCTGTAATTTCCTTTACTACCTTTTTTAAACTTTCTTCAATCTTTTTCTTTATTTCTTTCATTTTTTTTCTTTTTTTATCTCATTAAGTAATTTTTCAACTTTAAACTCCTTTCTTTCATCAAGATAGAAGTCAATTTTTGGAGTATATTTTAAAGATAATCTCTTTCCAAGTTTAAATTGGATATATCCAGTCGCTTTTTTTATACCTTCAATTCCCTTTTCTCTTTCTTCTTCACCACCTAAAAAACTTATGCCAATTTTAACAAATTTATAATCAGGAGTTATATGAACAGAAGTAATTGTAAAAAATCCAACTCTCGGGTCAGAAACCTCTCTTCTGATTATTTCTTCAACCTCTTTCCTTATTAAATGTTCCACCTTTTTTTGCCTTCTTATGTTAATTTTTCCCTCCTTTTTAATAGAATAACAGAAAGAAAACACATTTTCAACACTGGATATATTGCTTTTGGTTTTTTCTCGTGGTAAATTATAAATATGAAGTTGAAAGATATAGAAAGGTGGATAAAAGGCCTGTTTGTTTTTGGTATTGCTCTTTATTTTTCCCTTTCGCTTATTTCTTTTGACCCGTTTGACCCCACTTTCAAATTTTGCCAGATGGGTTATCCGGTTAATATTGAAATATCAAACTTTGGAGGGAAAATTGGCTCATATATTTCTGCTTTTTTGATATTTTTCTTTGGTAAAACATCATATCTACTTGTTTTTCTCCTTCTTTTTGCTGCCTATAATGTTATATGGGGAGAGAAGGTGAATTTATGGAAGAAGATAATAAGTATAAGTGGAATTGTTTTCGTTTTTTCAATATTTGCATCTCTTAAAGGAAATATGGAAAATTTTTCAGGTGGTTTTATAGGAACTGTTTTTGCTCCTTACTTGAAAGAATTTTTTGGAGAAAGAGGGGTTTATCTTATTCTTGCTTTTGCTTTTGTTGGATTTGCCGGACTTGGACATAAAATTTTTATATCTCCTTTCAGGGCACTTTTTGCCATACATATTTTACCTGGAAAGGTTGGAACAAAGACAGAGACATTAAAAGTAAAAAGACCTGTCAGAAAAAGAATTATAAAAAAGAATGTAGAAGAAGGTGAGGAGAAAGAAAGTATACCTGATAAAATTGAGAAAAAAGAAGAGAAAAAAACGGGTGAAAAAATTTCTGTTTCTTCAAAGCAGAAAAAGTTTTCTCTTCCTCCTTTGAAACTTTTGAAAACAGGCAGCCCTACCCAGAAAGAAACAAAAGAGGACTTTGAGAGGTATGCTCAGGTAATTGAAGAAACACTTTCAGAATTTGGAATTGAAGGAGAAGTTGTTCAGATAAATCAGGGACCAAGAGTAACAATGTTTGAAATTCAACTTGCTCCAGGTATTCCTGTTCAGA
>JAGGVW010000092.1 GCA_021157805.1 bacterium | reverse complement strand
TTAGGATCTAAGTTTGATGTTGGTTCATCTAAAAGAAGAATTTCCGGGTTCATTGCTAAAGCCCTTGCAATACATAATCTCTGTTGTTGTCCTCCAGAAAGAAACACTCCTTTTTTATATAATACATCTTTTACTTCTTCCCAAAGATAAGATTTTTTTAGAGTTTCCTCAACTATTCTGTCCTTTTCTTCTTTTTTCAATTTTATCCCATTCAAAACATAACCTGCTATTACATTATTGTAAATACTCATCGTAGGAAAAGGATTGGGTTTCTGAAATACCATTCCAATCTTTCTTCTTACTATTGCAGGATGAAGGGAAAAAATGTTTTCACCATCAAGATAAATCTCTCCTTTTAAAACCGCCCCTGGCGCTACTTCATGCATCCTGTTTATACATCTTATCAGAGTAGATTTTCCACACCCTGAAGGTCCCATTATAGATGTAACTTTATTCTTTTCTATTTCTAAATTAATATTTTTTAATACCCAGTTTTCTCCAAATCCAGCATTTAAATTTACAATCTTTAAAATTGGGTTTTCCATTTTCTTGCTATAAATTTTGTCATTATGGTTAAAACTAAAACTATCATTATTAAAATAAAGGAAGCTCCCCATGCAATTTTATGCCAGCTCTGGTATGGACTCATTGCATAATTGAAAATTAAAAGAGGAAGAGCATCTACAGGTTTGAGTGGATTTATGTTCAGAAATGGATTACCAAAGGCAGTAAATAAAAGAGGAGCCGTCTCTCCTGCTATGCGTAAAATCCCTATCAGTATTCCAGAAAGCACCCCACCCATGCCAGCAGGTAGAACTACTTTTAATATAGTTCCTGTATAATTTGTTCCTAAACTAAAAGCAGCTTCTCTTAAATAGAAAGGAACTAATTTTAAAGTTTCCTCTGTATTTTTAATAACTACCGGTAGCATCATAAGTGCTAAAGATACTCCACCTGAAAGTGCAGAAAAACCTCCCATGGGTTTCACTACCAGAAGATAACCTATAATTCCCATAACAATTGAAGGAACGCCTTGAAGAACATTTACTAAAATTTTAAGAACTTCCGTAAATTTATTTTGAACCTCTGCTAAAAATATTCCTACCATAATTCCAAAAGGAGAAGATATAAGAAAAGATATTGTAATTAAAAGAAAAGTTCCTACAATTGAATTTAGAATTCCTCCTCCTGCTTCACCCGGAGGTTCAGGAAGTTTTATGAAAAAGTCCAAATTTATCGCTGTAATTCCATTTTTTATTATAGTAAATAAAATAAAAAATAGAGGGAACAAAGTGGAAAGGGAGAAAAATACAACTAAAATTTTTAGCACCTTATCTTTCAAAATTCTTCTTTTTAAACTTCTCATATTTTATACCTTCTGACAATAAAATTACCTATAAGATTTATTATCACACTTAATATAAATAGGTATAATCCTATCTGTATAAGAGAACTTAAGTGAATATCCTTTGTTGCTTCAGTAAATTCATTGGCTATAACAGAGGACATAGTGTTTGCAGGACTAAAGATACTTTGAGGTATAAAATTTGAATTGCCAATTACCATAGTAACTGCCATTGTCTCTCCAAATGCTCTTCCAAATCCTAAAAGTACTCCTGCAAATATGCCAGAGCGACAATATGGCAGTATTATCTTTTTTATAACTTCCCAGATAGTTGCTCCCAGCGAAAATCCTGCTTCAATTAAATCTTGAGGCACCATTTTTATTACTTCTTTAGAGATTGAAGAGATATAAGGGATTATCATAATTGCTAAAACCAGAGAAGCAGTCAAAATTCCCACTCCATAAGGGAAAACTCCTATTTTTATCTCTATTTTTCTGATTAAAGGAACTAAGAAAAACAATCCCCAGAATCCATAAATAACTGAAGGGATACCAGCCAAAAGGTCTGTAGTGGTGCTTAAAACTTTGTTTACAAATCCTTCTTTATAATATATACCTAAAAGCAACGCCAGAGAAAGTGAGAATGGTAAGGAAATGAAAAGAGAGATGAAAGAAGTAAGAACAGTTCCTACAACAAAAGGCAAAAGACCAAATTTCTCATTCACTGGATCCCAAATTTTACCTGTGATAAACCTAAAACCAAAGGTGTCAATAGAATATAAACTTTCTTTAAATAGGAGGATAAATATCAGAACCAAAAGTAAGAAAAATGAAATTCCTCCAAGCCAAAGCATCGCTCTAAAAATTCTATCCTGTTTCATTTCCATAAAGGTCTGCCTTCATAAGTAATAGAATTAATTATCTTTACAGCTTTTTTTACTGCTTTTTCAGATAAAGGTGCATAATGAAGTTTTTCTGCATACTTTTGTCCCTTATGAATCATCCACCACAAAAGTTTTACTAAATCTCGGGCTTTTTCTTCTGTCAGTCCTCCCTTTTTTAAATCTTTGTAAACCAATATCCAGGTAAATCCTGAAATAGGATAACCATATTCTGCATCTGTATCTGTTAAGGAAACTCGCATATCATCAGGCAATTTGGTATCTGCGGCTAAACTTACTGATTTAATGCCTGGGGTAATGAAATTTCCAGATTTATTTTGCACATCCGCATATGGCATTTTATTGCTTAAAGCATAGATTAATTCTACATATCCAATAGAACCCGATATCTGTTTTATAAGACCTGCTACTCCTGGATTTCCTTTTGCTCCTAAACCACAAGGCCAATTTAATGATTTTCCTCTTCCTACTTTATTCTTCCACTCTTTACTAACTTTACAAAGATAATCAGAAAATATAAAAGTAGTTCCACTTC
>JAGGVW010000125.1 GCA_021157805.1 bacterium | reverse complement strand
TAAAAAAATTGTCAATGAAATGAAAAGGAATCAGGAAAAGATATTCAAAGCAGGAGAAAAAACAGCCCTTGAAAAAATTCTTAATCTTCAAAAAAAGATTTATTTGTAATTGCCAACCACTCTGGTAAGGCTTTTTCAATTAAGATAAATTCTCAAGAGAGAAGGAAAAAAATTAGAATATTTCATTATGCGAAAGTGGAGAATTCTTTTAATAATGGTTAGTCCTTTTATTTTATTTATTGGTTATATTCTTACTATGAAAGTTTATCAATTATTAGCGATTCCTATTTATCAAAAGCCTAAATTGATAAATCCATTAACTATCTGTGAAAAAATTCAAAATGAGAAGTATCAGGAATTGTGTTTTTCGAAAATAAAAAATAATGATTTAAAGATAGAAAACTTACTACTAATAAAACCTACATTCACTTGGGGTAAAGAGGATTCTCTGTATGGCTGGCCACATGAAGTAAAAGAAGCTCTAAGTTATGGTAAAGATAATCCTTCTTGGTGTTATAACTATTCCTCAAAAAAATGGATAGAACTCTGTTTAGCCTATGTCAAAAATCCTCATTATTGCAAAAGAATGACTGAGAAGTATAATGAAAGAGCAAGATGTTATTGGGATGCTGCTATAATCTGGGAAGATCCTTCTTTATGTGAAAAGGCTGTAGATTATCTCTATTATAAAGAAGATAAACTCCAGAGAGAGAAATACAAAAATTTTTGTTATTTAACGATAGTTTTTAAGGTTTTAGAAAATCAAAGATAAAAACTCCTTTCCTTTTCATCTATCTCACCTCCTAATTGTTTTTAGTTGCTCATTCGAACCTTGTACTGGTATTTTGGATAAGCATTAAGGTCTAAAGAAGGGGATATTTCCTAAGATAATATTTGCAGCATACATGAAAAGTAATAATCTTTATCATTCTTCTCTGACTTTTATTAGATTGCTCAACCTGGTTATGTGTCATATTACAGGAGATTGGGAGTTTCAGTTTATTTCAATTCCTATAGAAAGAGAATTCGGAAATTGTTATGATAAGGAAGTATATGTAAAATATTGCGTAGAAAAGGAAATACCTCTTGAATATACCAGAAGTTGTGCCTCCAATAGTAAAATTCAGTGCGGAATCTGTCCTGCTTGTTGAGATAGAAGAAACGCTTTTAGAATAAATAATTTAAAAGATAAAACGGTTTACAAATATCCTATGCCGCAAAATCCTCCTTATCCCATCATTGATTAGTATAAAAGTCGTAAGGTATAAAAAATATAGGTATGATTAAAGAAATAGAAGTTAAAATACAACTAAATAGAGGAGAAAAAATAGCTAATAGATTAAAAAAATTAGGAGCCTTAAGGGTAAAGCCAAAATATACTCAGACCACTTATGGATTTTTTTCTAAAGATTCTATCAAAAAAGGAATTTTCCCTCGAATCCGGATTGAAAACAAAAAACCGGTTCTTACTATAAAAATAAAAAAGGGAAGGGAAACTAATTATTTTGAAAGGAAAGAATATAACTATTCAATCTTTAGTATCAAGAAGGGAATAGAGATGCTAAGATTACTTGGTTACAGAAGAATGAGAAAATTTACTAAAACAAGAGAAGAATGGCTTTATCCAAGAAGGAAGGTCCGCATTACCATAGATAAATTATATTTTGGTAGGTTTCTAGAAATAGAAGGAAAAAAAGACAAATTGAAAAAACCTTAAAAGATTTAGGATTAGAGAGAAAAAAGCGATTCACTAAAGCTTATTTAGCTATAGAAGACAATTTAAAAAGGAGGTAGTCTTTAAAATCCTCCTTTATGTGGGATTTTTAGAGTAGATAAATCTCCTGGAATAAAAAGTTAACATTGATTTGAAATTTTCGCTAAATTTACTAAAAAGAGACGTATGAAAAGACATATTTTAAGCTTATTAGGTATAATATTAAGTATTTTGATATTCGTTTCTCTTATTGTTTGGTTTGGTGGAAGATGGTTTATCCTATCTCACGATTCAAAAGAAAACAAAGAACGAGCCGAACATTTTTACAAAGAACTTAGCCAAAAATATAAAACAAGTGGTGGATATCCTTTTGAAATGAATTACACATATGACAGGAAAAAGAATCTAGGATTTTTCAGTGGAGGAGGTTTTATTGGGACTAATTGTTGGGAAAGATATATCAAAGAGGCTTGGACAAATAAACACATTATATCTATTTCCTTATGTGTAAATGAAAAGATCACTAAAGAAAAATTAGAAAGGCTAAATGAATTTTGGAAAAAGTATGAAGAAATATTTATTAAAAGATAAATTTTAAAGAGATAAATTTTAATATTATCATTAAATAAAAATAAGGGGCTAAAAATTCTGTAGCCCCTTTGATTTAAAGGTACAATTTTACCACCCGTTAAAACTTATGGTTGTGTACCGTCTTGTAGTGTCGAATATCCAGCAATGAACCTGGATTTCTCGAGCCACACTCTGACGGGAACGCCAATAGTAGGGCCAGGATTTACCGGTTTGTCTTTCCCAAGAATCAATGGAAAAATAGGCTAAAGCCATAGCGCCATCCCACCACATCCCTATCCTATCTCCTTGAGATGTGAGTAAAATTCGCATTCCACCGGAGTTGTAGTCAAGTGGATTAGTTGGGTTTCCGACAACTACATTTTGGATATAGATACTACCTGGATAGGGTGGTGTTGCTGCCTCAGCCGGTACTGAGACAAATACTCCTTAACCTATCTTAAAAGCTCACCCACTTCTGCAATACCACACAAGAGAGAAGATATTCATATATTATTCTTATAGGAAATAAAAATAAAAAACCAATATGGAAACCATATATCAAAAGGATCAGTATTTATTTTTGTTTCTAATATAGGAAAAATAATATTTTCACTTAAATATATATCAGGAACCAAAATACAGTAGAAAACTTTTCTTGATATATGCAAGGTACTAAAATTTTCCGTAAAGGGAAATTGATTGATAAACCAAATGGTGCCGATAAAAACTAAAACTGTTAATGCTATTTTTGCTTTTGTAGGTTTTAGAAAATTTTTAATTGCCTCTTTAGTCATAGTCCTATTCTCATCTTAATCTCTTTGCTAAATTTCGTCAAATGTTTCCATTAGCAAAAAAGGGTTAGAAATCCTATAATACAGGCCCTCTTTGACCCTTTTTCTATTGCTGAATATTTGTTTTTGCGTTACAATAATCTTACAGAAAGATATCCCTTACTGTTAATACAATAAAGATATGAAAAAACATAAAAGGCTAAAAATAGGTATCTTTTGTAGTGTGGAGTTCTCTGTTCCTCCTTCTTTAAGAATGGAAGATATCCACGCTCCCTTATGGCTTACCC
>JAGGVW010000216.1 GCA_021157805.1 bacterium | reverse complement strand
CTTCAATTTTAATCTTTCCTTCTGAGAAAACAATTAACTGGTCAACAATACTTAAAACATCTCTCAATGAACCATTGGCAAATTCATTGATGAGAACAATCGCCTCTTTTTCTATTTTAAAATTTTCTTTTTTGCTTATTTCAGATATTTTTTTCTCAATTTCTTTAAGAGTAAGGGGTTTGAAATCAAATCTCTGACACCTTGAAATTATTGTAGGAGGTATTTTTTCAGGGGCAGTCGTTGCAAATATAAACTTTACATATTCAGGCGGTTCTTCAAGTGTTTTTAATAAAGCATTAAATGCTTCTGTTGTCAGCATATGGACTTCATCTATAACATAAATTTTATATCGTGCTTTTGATGGTCTCAAATTAACATTTTCTCTCAAAGCTCTTATTTCTTCTATTCCTCTATTTGAAGCACCATCTATTTCAATTACATCTAAACTTGTCCCGGTAGTTATTTCCTGACATATTTCACATTTATTACAGGGATTTATTGTGGGCCCTTTTTCGCAATTCAGTGCTTTCGCAAAGACCCTCGCCATTGATGTCTTTCCGCTTCCTCTTGGACCGGCAAAAATATAAGCATATGCAGTTTTATTTTTCTCAATTGCTCTTTTCAGAGTATTAACTATAGTTTCCTGTCCAACAAAGTCATCAAAATTTTGAGGTCTGTATTTTCTTGCCAGAACTTTATACATTTTTATTTCCTTTTTCTTTCATTAAATACGGGACATCTTCTTCAATTTCTTTAAATCCAAATTGTAATCTGTAAAGATGGAAATAAAATCCATTCTTTTCAAGAAGTTCTTTATGTGTTCCTTCTTCAACAATTCTACCATTTTTCAGAACAATTATCTTTGTTGCATTTCTTATCGTAGATAAACGATGTGCTATTACAATTGATGTTCTCCCCTTCATAAGTTTTTCAAGAGCATCCTGAATTAATTTTTCTGTTTCTGAATCAACAGAAGATGTTGCTTCATCAAGTATTAAAATTGGAGGGTTTTTCAGAAGTGCCCTCGCTATTGCTATCCTCTGTTTCTGTCCAACAGAAAGTTTTTCTCCCATTTCTCCAACTTCTGTGTCGTATCCATCTGGAAGTTCCATAATAAACTTATGGGCATGGGCTGCCTTTGCTACATTTATTATTTCTTCTCTTGTTGCATCCATTTTACCAAAACCTATATTATCAGCGATTGTTCCTGAGAAGAGGAATGGTTCCTGTAAAACCATCCCGATCTGACTCCTTAAATAGAAAAGTTTATAATCCCTTATGTCTCTCCCATCAATTGTTATTTCTCCAGAAGTTATATCATAAAACCTTGGAATTAAAGAAATAAGTGTTGTTTTTCCTGACCCACTTGGACCTACAATTGCAAGAACCTGCCCTCTTTTGACTTCAAAAGATATATCCTTCAGTATTTCTTTCCCATCTTCATATGAAAAACAAACATTTTTAAATACTATATCTCCTTTAAGAGAATGAGGGAAAGAAATAGCCCACGATTTATCTTTTACTTCAGGAGGAGTATCAATAATTTTAAAAATTCTTTCTCCAGCTGCTCTTGCGTGCTGTAGCATATTGTTGAGCATATTTAATTGGTGAACAGGAGAATAAAGTAGGTTCATATAGGCAGTGAAAGCAATAACCGTTCCGATTGTTAAATTCCCCTTAATTACCTGTATTCCCCCATACCAGAGTATAATTATTGTTCCCATAGAAGTAGCAAATACAATAAAGGGATAATAATTTGCCCAGAGTTTTGCAACAAAAACATTCACTTTATAAAAATTCCTTCCTTTTTGTGAAAATTTTCCCATTTCATAATCTTCCTGTGTAAATGATTTTATTTCTTTTATTCCATAAACATTCTCTTGAAGAACAGATGTTACTTCAGCCATTTTCTGTCTTGTTTTTTTATAACCCCTGTGGACTTTTTTTGTAAAATCATGAATTAAATAAGCAACAAATGGAAGAGGAAGAATTGTAAGAAGCATAAGTTTCCAGTTAAGATAAGAAAGTATGATAATTCCACCTATAAAATTTATTGATGACCTGACAAGTATTGCAAAACCATCAACAATTAATCTCTGACAGGCATTAACATCTGTTATAACTTTTGAGACAATAGGCCCTCTTTTTTCTTTTTCAAAAAATGAGAGGGATAATTTTTGAAGTTTATAATAAATGTGATTTCTCAATCGGAAAACAAATGCCTGCTGCAACTTATTTGCAATAACAATTGCAGTGGACTGGATTCTACTTCTCACAAGGTATATAAGAACAGTTATGAGAACAATTGTATTCAGAAATTTTAAATTTTTCTCCACAATTCCCTTATCTATAATCAATTTTGTTATATAGGGAAGGGTTAAATTAAGAAAATTAAAAATTATATTTATGAAAATCAGAAGAGAAAATAACTTTTTATACGGTCTTAAATATTTCCACAGTCTTTTTATAAATTCCATTTTCTTTCGAGGTCGGGCCTCGTAACAGCGGAGGGGGTGGGATTCGAACCCACGACCCGCACTTTTAGCGGATACACGCTTTCCAAGCGTGCGCACTCGTCCACTATGCGACCCCTCCAGAACTCTTTTTTTCTGGAGAGAAAATTTTTGCAGGAAATTCATATCCTGCTTTCAACCTTTTGTAAAACAACTTTTTTGCAACTCTGTTTAAATCATTATAAGTAATTTTGCCACTTTCAAGCATTTTAAGTAGTTCTCTTGCTTTTTCTCTTTTTTTTCTGTGAATTTTTTTCATTTCTCTATCAAGTTTTCCCATTTCAAACTCCTTTTTTTCTATAACAGTTGGATTTTATAAGAAGATTATATTGAATAAACCTTTTTGGGTCAAGAGAAATGTATATGGTATAATTTTAGAGATGAAAAAAATTTTTTTAACTGGTTGTTGTGGATTTATTG
>JAGGVW010000065.1 GCA_021157805.1 bacterium | reverse complement strand
TAATTTCTGTATTGCTTTTGCTTCTATCTGTCTTATCCTCTCTCTTGTTAAGTGAAAATAACTCCCGACTTCTTCAAGTGTTCTTGAGTATCTTTTTTCATCAAGTCCAAACCTTAATCTTATGATCAATTCTTCTCTTTCATCAAGGACTTTCAATGCTCTCTCTATTTCTTCTGAAAGAAGAGAATGTCTTACATGTTTTATTGGATTTGGATTTTCTCCATCTTCAATAAAATCACCTATGGTTGTTCTTTCTTCATCTCCAATTGGTAGGTCAATGGATATTGGGTCTGGTCTCATTGATTTTCTGATATTTTTGATTTTCTCCACTGGAAGATTCATTTTTCTTGCTATTTCTTCATCTTTTATTTCTCCATCATCTGACTGTATTGATTTTGCTTCAATCTTTTTTAATTTGTTTATTTTTTCAATCATATGTACCGGTATTCTAATAGTTGAAGAATGGTCTGCGATTGCTCTTGTTATTGCTTGTCTTATCCACCAGGTAGCATAAGTGCTGAATTTAAAACCGGTTCTATATTTAAACTTTTCTACTGCTTTCATAAGACCGATGTTTCCTTCCTGAATTAAATCAAGAAGTGAAAGTTTAGGATTACTATATCTTTTTGCAATGTTTATGACAAGCCGTAAATTTGATTTTATAAGACGCCCTCTTAATTCATTAAGTTTTTGACAGCACTTTATATACTGAATTTGAGAAAATTTTTTTTTCTTCTTCATTTCATTTATCTTTTTTTTCATTTCTTCAATACCTTTTGCAATTTCAACTTCTTCTTCATGAGTTAAAAGAGAATAACTACCAGCATGTTTAAGATATGCCCTTAAAGCACTTTTTGCTTCTTCTGTGTCAATCGTTTTTTCTTTTTCAATATGAAATGGTTCATTATCATCAATGTTGATATCCCAGTGGTCAAGTTCATCAAATAGATGGTCTATTTCTGACTGATCAGTCATTTCCATAGGTAAAATCTCATTTATTTCTTCCCAGGAAAGATGTTTCTTTCTTCTGCCAAGTTCAATAATTTCTGAAATTTTCTGTTTTTTTTCTCCGCTGGAAAGAGTTTTCTTTCTTCTGCCCATTTTACCTCCCTCTTTTTAATTGATAAAGGATTGTTTGTATTTTTTCAAGTTCCTTTTCTGAATACTCTTTTCCCCTTGTAGCAATTTCTCTTTTCATTTTTTTCAGTTTTTCTCTCAATGCCATTTCTTTAACTCTTCTCAAGCAATCATCAAAAACTCTTCTTTTCTTTTCATCAGTGAAAGGGACCTCTTCTTCAATAGATAGATTTGAAATAAGGTTTGTCAGTTGTTCATCATCTATACTGCTTATGAGATTTGAAACAGATACTTTTATATTTTCCTTTAATAACTTTTCAATCACCTCTATAACTTTTTTTATTCTTTCTGTCAGTTTTTCTTTATTTTCAATTACTTCTTTTATATATTCCTGATTATTCAAAAGTATTTTTAAAAGGTATATTTCAGCATTTATTTTTATATCTTTTTTTTCTGATTTATACTTTATTTCTTTTTCTTCTGAAGCCATAACCTCGTCAATATATTTTTTAACTATCTCTTTTTCTACATTTGTTTTTTCTGCCAGATACTTCACATATTCATTTCTCTCAATCTCATCAGGTATGATAGATACAAGTTTACTTACTTCTTTTACAAAAAGGGATTTCCCTCTCGGTGACTCTATATCAAAATTCTTACTTTCAACATTAATCATAAAATCAATAAAATTTTGAGAATTATTCAATAATTTTAAAAATGGTTCACTTCCAAATTCATCAATAAATTTATCAGGGTCAAAACCTGTTGGAAGAGGACAGAGTTTTACTTCAAAATTATTTTTTAGAATATTTTCAAGATTTCTTATAGAAGCATTTATACCTGCAGAGTCAGAATCAAAAACAAGTAAAATTCTTTCAGTATATCTTTTCAAAATGTTTAAGTGTCCCTCTGTTAAAGCAGTTCCCATTGGAGCGACAACATTTTTTATATTATTTATAAAAAGTTTTAAAACATCAAAATAACCTTCAACAATAATTGCATAATTTTTTTCTTTTATTGAGTCCTTTGCCCAATACAATCCATAAAGAATTCTACTTTTATTGAATGTCAAATTTTCTTTTGTATTGAGATATTTTGGCATAATATTATCTTCAATTGCTCTTCCACCAAAACCAATTATATCTCCATTCCAGTTCGTTATTGGAAACATTATTCTGTTTCTAAAAACATCTTTTTCTCCATCATCAGAAATTAATCCCGCTTTTATAAAAATTTCTTTATTCAATCCTTCAGCCTCAACTTTTTTAACAAGGAAATTTTTTTCATAAGGAGCATATCCAAGAGAAAAAATTTTTATTGAGTTTTCGTCAAAATTTCTGCCATAAAGATATTCAAAAGCAATTTTCCCCTGAGATGAAAAAATCAGTTCCAAATACTTCTTTGTTGCAAATTCATTCGCTTTTATAATTTCATCTTTTTCTTTATTTGAGACCTTCTTTTTCTGGAAGTTAATTTCAATACCAACTTCTTTACCTATCTTTTCAACTGCTTCAGGGAAAGTAATATTTTCTATTTTCATGAGAAATTTGAATACATCCCCTCCTGTTCCGCAACCAAAACAGTGAAAGATTTGTTTTTCAGGATTTACAAAAAAGGAAGGTGTTTTTTCAGAATGGAAGGGACACAAACCCCTGTAATTTTTCCCACTTTTTTTAAGATTTACATATCTTGAAACAATCTCAACTATATCCGCTTTCTCACTTATCCTCACAATTTCTTCCTGTGAGATATATCCTTTCATTAAATTATTTGCCTCCAGATTTATGAAGTTATACCTTCTGGACTTTTTAACTGTCAAGGGATAAAATTTAATTATGATAAAAATTATAAGAAGTATAATAGGTCTTTTAATTGTTTTTGGAATTGGATATTTGTTTGGATTGAAGGGAGTTAAATTTTATGAAGTTATTTCCCGTTCAATGGAACCTACTTTGACTGCAGGAGACAAAGTTATTGCTATAAAACCAGAAAATCTTAAGAGAAAAGATATTGTTGTCATAAAAGACCCTGAAGGGAAAGGGGATATTTTAACAAAGAGAATTATAGGTCTGCCAGGAGAAAAGATAGTTGTGAAGAAAGGGAATGTTTATATAAATAATGTTAAAATTTCTGAACCATATATAAAAGAAAAACCTCTCTATGTTCTTGAAAAGAAAATACCTGAAAATCATTATTTTCTTCTTGGAGATAATAGAAATGATAGTGAGGATAGTTCTGTATGGGGGCCAGTAGAGAAAAAACTCATTATTGGAAAAGTAATCCTCCGTTATTATCCCTTCAAAAAAATCAGATTATTTCTCGAAAAATGAAAGCGGGCCTTCCCATCACCAGGAGACCCGCTTTTCATGAGAGTGTTACTTTACTGCTTTCTTCAAGTCGCTTCCTGCTTTGAAAACTGGAACTTTCTTGGCAGGAATCTTAATTACTTCACCTGTCTGAGGATTTCTTCCTTTTCTTGCTTTTCTCTTTGAAACTTTGAATGTTCCAAATCCCACCAGAGTGACTGTATCACCCTTCTTTAAAGATTTCTTAATAGCCCCAAGAACAGCATCAACGGCTGCTGCTGCTTCTTTTTTTGTGCTAACAACTTTTGCAACTTCTTCTATCAATTGTCCTTTATTCATTCTTTTTCACCTCCTTTCGTTTTTTATTTTATATATATTTTTATACCCTTTTCAGATTTTGTCAAGAGGAATTTTAATTATAATAAAGGATTTGAAATTTTTTGTCAAATAATTCCTTTTATGATAAGGATTTTAAAAAATAAAAAAGGCCTGGGCCGGATTTGAACCGGCGAATAGCGGTTTTGCAGACCGCTGCCTTCCCACTTGGCTACCAGGCCATTATTTATATTTTACTCTTTTCAACGGTCATTATCAATAACAATTTAAATGTATAAAACAATGTGGTAAAATTAAAAAGATATGAAAACAGGAATTGGGTTTGATATTCATAGGTTTGAAAAAGGGAGAAAGTTTATTCTTGGTGGAATTGAAATACCATACCACAAAGGACTTCTTGGACACAGTGATGGCGATGTTCTCTTTCATTCAATTTCTGATGCAATTCTTGGAGCACTTGGAAAACCTGATATTGGGTATTACTTTCCTGATACTGATGAAAAAATAAAAGGAATTGACAGTAAAAGAATTATTGAGAATGTCTTATCAATTTTAAAAAGTGATAACTTTAAAATAATAAATATTGACTGTGTTGTTGTTTGTGAAGAGCCAAAACTTAATCCATATTTTCCTGAAATTAAAAAAAATCTTTCACAGATTTTAAATTTAAAAGAGGAAAATATTGGGCTGAAAGCAAAGACAATTGAAAAATTAATTCCTGGAAATTTTTGTGCTGTTCTTTCAACAGTTTTAATTGAATCCCTTGACAGTTAAAAAGTTTCACATTATAAATTTATTTAATCTAACCAAACCGGGTTTGGGAGAGTTGAGGAATGGTTGAAGCAAGAAACCTGACAAAATATTACGGGAGAAAAAGAGCAGTTGAGGGTGTCTCCTTTACAGTTGATAAAGGAGAAATTGTTGGTCTTTTAGGTCCAAATGCAGCAGGCAAAACCACTCTTATGAAAATGCTGACCTGTTTTCTTGCTCCAACTTCAGGAACTGCAACTGTGAATGGTTATAACATTTTGGAAAATCCTGAGAAAGTTCAGGAAAGCATTGGGTATCTACCAGAAAAAAATCCTCTCTATGAAGAACTTACAGTTGATGAATTTTTGAATTTTGTTGCAGAGACAAAAGGAATTGTTAAAAAAAGAGAAAAAATAGAAAAAATATCAAAAATTTCTCAACAATGTGGGCTGGATAATGTTTTAAAAACAGGTATCTATAAACTTTCAAAAGGATATAGACAGAGAGTTGGAATAGCACAGGCAATTATAAATGACCCACCTGTTTTAATTCTTGATGAACCAACAATTGGGCTTGACCCAAAACAGATTATTGAAACAAGAAAATTAATTAAAAACCTTTCAGGAAATAGAACTGTAATATTAAGCACTCATATACTTCCAGAAGTCAGTATGACATGTGAAAGGGTGATTATAATAAATGAAGGAAAGATTGTTACAACGGATACAGTTGAAAATCTCACATTTAAATTAAAAGGTTCAATTGAAGTTGAAATGGAAATAGAAGGAAAGGTGGGAGAAGTTGTGAAAACAATTGAGGAAATAGAGGAAGTAGAAAAAGTAGAAGTTGAAAAACCTGTAAAAGAAAAATTTAATAGATATACAGTTAGATTAAAAAAAGATACCCCAGAGATTAAAAAGAAAATTTCAAATAAAATTGTTGGAGAAAATTTTGGTTTGCTTGAAATGAAAGTTAAAGAAATGACATTAGAAGATATTTTCTTAAAACTTGTTACAGAGGAATAAAATGAAAGTGAAAAGTATTTTTAAAAAAGAAATAAAAATATACTTCGTATCTCCTATTGCTTATGTTGTCCTTTTCATTTTTTCTTTTCTTACAGGTTATCTTTTTTATAATCTTGTTGCTTATTATAGTTTATATTCTACAAGATATTCTTACCAATATTCATGGATGACTTTTTCTCCAACAGAAATGGTAGCAAATCCTCTTTTTCATAATATGACAATAACTGCACTTTTTATTCTGCCTCTTCTTACAATGCGTCTTTTCTCAGAGGAGAAAAAAACAGATACAATAGAACTTCTTTTTACATATCCATTGAAAGATATTGATATTTATCTTGGTAAATTTTTTGCCTGTCTAACAATTTTTATAGTTATGCTTGTCCCTTCGGCAATATATCTTTCTATACTGGAGAAATGGGTAAATTTTGATAAGATTGTTTTACTAAATGGTTATCTTGGTCTTATTCTTCTTGGTTCTTCATTTATTTCTCTTGGTATTTTTGTTTCTTCATTAACTGAAAACCAGTTGATTGCTGCAACTTTTACATTTGGAATTACATTATCTTTCTGGCTGATTGGATGGGCTTCAGGAATAACAGGTGGAAAAGTTTCATCATTTTTCTCTTTTATTTCTCTAAACAAACACTATGAAAATTTCCCCAAAGGAATCCTTGATACAAGAGATATAATTTTTTATTTATCGTTTTCTTTATTTTTTTCTTTTACAACTTTAAGAATACTTCTTTCAAAGAAATACAGGGGATAAAATGAAAAGAAGTTTTTTATACGGAGTTAATACAATTTTTGCAATTATCATATTTTTAGGAATTGTTATCTTTATAAATTTATTTTCTGCTAAAATTTATAAAAGATTTGACCTTACGAAAAATAAACTATATACATTATCTGACCAGACAAAGAAAATTTTAAAAAACTTGAAGGATAATCTTGAAATAATTGCATTTTATCAGGCAACTTCTCCAGAAAAGGATAAGTGTAAAGAAATACTTGAGCAATATAAAAATTCCTGTCCCAGAATAACATATAAATTCATTGACCCTGATAAAAAGCCCACTATAGCAAAAAAATATAATATAACAAGTTATGGAACGATTATTTTAAAATATGGAGAAAAAAGTGAAAAAATATATTCTCCTGAAGAGAAGGAAATTACAACAGCAATTTTAAAATTAGCAAAAGAAAATAAAAAGAAAATATATTTTACAAAAGGACATGGAGAAAAATCAATTGATAAAGATTTAAACATTCTGAAAACAAATCTTGAAAATGAGCAATATAAAGTTGGAGAAATTGTTCTTCTTAAAGAAGGGATACCTTCTGACTGTAATATAGTTGTAATATGTGGAACTTTGATAGATTTTACAGAGAAAGAGATAGAAATTCTTAAAGATTATCTGGAGAAAGGTGGAAGAATTTTAATATGTCTTGACCCGGGTAATTTCCCCAATATCCAGAAGTTCCTTTCAGAATATGGAGTTGAAAGTAAAAATTCAGTTGTTATTGACCTTGCAAGTAGAAAATTTCTTGGAGATGCATCAACTCCAATGATAATAAATTATCCATATCATCAGATTACAAAAAATTTCAATCTTGCAAGTATTTTTTCCATAGCGAGAGTTGTTGAAAAGGAAGAAAATATACCTTCAGGAGTTGAAGTTGACGAAATAGCGAAAACATCTGATGCCTCCTGGGGAGAAACAAATATGAAATTGCTTGAAGAAGGGAAAGTGAAGTTTGATAATAGGGATATAAAAGGTCCTTTATCTGTTGCAGATGCAGTTGAGAAAAAAGAAAAGGATAAAAATAAAAGCCGGATGGTAGTTTTTGGTGATTCTGATTTTCTTACTGATAAATTTATTAACTTTTCAGGGAATAGAGATTTCATTTTAAATTCTATTGCCTGGCTTGGAGAGGAGAATATTTTGATTTCAATAAGAGAAAAGAAAGAAGAAAGTCAGCCATTATCTCTATCAGCAAAACAGGGAAAAATTTTGTTTTATGGAAGTGTAATTGTAATTCCATTTTTAATTCTCTTTTCAGGTGTTTCTGTATATTTAAGAAGGAAGTATAAGTACTGAAATGAAGATAATTAAAAAAAATTTAGTTTATCTATTTATCTTATTCCTTGTTGGTGGTGGGTATTTTTTATATACAAAAAAGATTGAAAAGGAAAAAGAAGAGAGGAAATTAATTGAAAAGAAGATATTTTTTATACCTGAAGAAAAAGTTTCTTATGTATCAATCAAAAATGGAGAAAAGAAAATAGAATGTTTTAAAGAAAATGAAGAATGGAAAATAAAACCAGGGGATTTTGATGCAGATAGTAATGAAATAAAAAATCTTATTGATAATATACTTAAAATTGAAAAAGAAAGAAAACTGGAAGGTGTTGAAAATCTGGATGAGTTTGGTTTTGGAAAAAAGAATAAAAAAATAACCGTAGGTAATCCAGGAGAAAAATTTTCTTTAATAATTGGAGAAGAAACGCCAACAGGGAGTTATTATTACGGAACAACTGATAATAAAAATATCTTTCTTGTTTCTAAATGGAATATAAATGATATTATTGAAAAAAATGTTTTTGATTTGAGAGATAAAAGAATAATACCAGCAAAAATTGAAAAAGAAAAAATTGAAAAAATTGAGATAAAAAAAGGAAGAAACAGGTATGTTATTGAGAGAAAAAACAAAAAATGGGAAATTGTATATCCTTTAAAAGACCTTGCTGATAAAAATGAAGTTGAAAATATAATATATGATATTCTTGAAAAGAAAGTAAAATCGTTTGAGAAAAAAGAAACAGGGATTTCTACTTCTGCTTATATAAAAATTTCTTCAGAGGGAAAAGAGTATTCTCTCTTTTTTGGTAAAGAAAAAAATGGAGAAATTTTTGCTAAAAATTCAATAAAACCCTGGGTATTTACTATTGATAAAGAAATTCTTGATACTCTTCCTGAAAGTATTGATGATTTAAGAGAAAAGGGTGTTTTTACTTTTGAGAAAGAAATCGTAGTTGCTGTTGAAATTGAAAATAAAAATGGGAAATTTACTCTTATAAAGAAAGACAAT
>JAGGVW010000207.1 GCA_021157805.1 bacterium | reverse complement strand
TTAAATCTCAATTATATAACTTCTTCTATAATTTTCATGTGTTGAATCTATTGTTATCTTATTTCTATCTTCCCATCTTGGATGTAAATCACATCTTACAGGTTTTCCTTTAATCTGTGGAATTGAATAGAATTTACCAATAATTATTTCTTTTTCCTTTTCAATATCAAAAATTTTCAAATACTGGTAATTTTCAAATGGATATGTATCATATAAAATGAATTTTTTATCCTTTGAAAAAGAACAGTGCCCATCTCCTTTTTGCATTTTATCACTTATCTTTTTATATTTTTTAGTTTTATCCTCAACAATCCAGAAACCATAATTTCCTTCTATTTCAGCCCATACAACAATTTCTTTATCATCCTTCCAGTCAAAATGTGAAATTAAATATGAATTAACTAAATCATAAACTTCCTTTCCATAAATATCAGATGTTATAAATCTTGTCTTGTGTCGCTGGTCCAATCTTTCCTTCCATCTATTGACAAAACAGAACCTTGTGCCATCTCTATTGAATAGAGTATGATTGAACCATCCATATGAGTTTTTTATCTCTTTTTCTTTTCTGAATTCAAGCATTCTGGCAAGTGGTAATATTAGTTTGTGTTTATTTTCTTTAAGGTCAACAAAATATATTCCGTCATTCTCAGGCCATTTTTCATTTTCAAACTTATCAATTCCTCCTTCATATCCATATCCGGGACGCCATTTTGCAAGACGGGAAAAGTTTAAACTTAAAGCAATCTTTTTCTCCGGGAAGAAACAACTTACAGGTCTTCCTATTATTTCTGTTTTTCCATTTCTAATATTATAAACCTTTGAAAAAAATTCCTTTTCTATTCTTATATTGTAAATTATTTCCTCATCTGATAACCAGCCAAGCATACATCCCTGTTGAAAATTCCAGGCATATGTGGTATCAAGTTTTTCATATTTCCCTGTTTTAATCTCTCCAATAAATATATCTGCTCTATCATTTTCTTCTGGTTCCCTATCCTGGAAATCAACCATCAAAAAAAGAAAATGTCTCCCATCATAACTTATCTGCTTTTTATCATAATATCCAAAAAAACAAATTTTCCCTTCCGGCGTTAAAGGTCTTGTATTCATTTTCTTCTCCCCTGACTTGACAATTTTTTACACAGGGCTCACATATAATTCTTCTCTAAATTATATCATAGTTTTTAAATGCCTTATATAGAAATTCACCTGTTATTTTTTCAGGTGGCATACTATTTGTTTCAACTTCCATATATTTTGGTTCTTCTTCTCCAACAACTTCATATTTTTTCGCCCAATCACATCTTAAGATATCAAAAAATTCAAATTTTTTACCTTCAATTTCAAATTTTATCTTTTTTTCTTTAATTGCGACTTACAGGACGACTTTTTAAACATGAAAAAAATTCTTTACATAATTTCCTTGCCTATAAACTTTGTCTTCCTTTAAGTTTGCAATGGATGAGCAACTTTTCCTTCTGTTTCTCCAAGATTAATAACTATTTTCCTTTTATAACCATTTTTTTCAAGAAATTTAACAACATCAAGAGCGATTAATAAAAGTTCATAAATAACTCTATGTTGTCCATACGCAGCATAATGTCCAATTGTTTCAGAAGGTGTTTTGGCTGCAGTATATATAGTCATTAGGATAATGAAGACCTAAAACTATTATTGATTTTACATCTTCTAAATAATCAGCAGTTTTTTTAATCTTAAGTTCTTTCTCAGTAACAAAAGGAATCATCTTACCATATCTCCTTCTTTTAAGTCCATCCTCTATTTCTACTCCTTTTGTTTTTCCAATAGATGTTTTTTCAATTTTTTTCATTAAATTATCTAATTTTTCAGAAGAACTTATTCCAACAAAATCCGCTCCCTTTTCTTTTGCAATCTCTTTAACCCTTTCTGTCAAATTCTTATCCATTTTTGTATCTCTACATTCTTATTTCTCTTTTGATAAAATTTTTAAAATCATTCTTTTTGCTTCAAATAAATTTTGTGGTTCTCCTGATAAAACTGGATAAGTAAAAGAAGCAGAAGAAGTAAATTTCCATATAAATAGTGAATTTTCCTCTGATATAATTTTTTCAATTTCTTTTTTTATTTTTTCCTTTTTATCTTTTTCAAGTTTTCAAATTTTGTTATATTATATCACACCTTTATTATACCCCCCAGAATTTGTCAAGACAAGTTCGCCACTAATTTACCTAAAGCTTTCTTTTTCTTTATCCTGCCTGCTTTTTCACTCTCTCTACATGGTGCTAAACTTTAATTTTTTTAGTAAATCATCAGAAACAACTTCTTTTTACTATCTAACATTTCTAAAAGAGAAAGCACCTCTTTGTCCACTTCGTTAACTTTAATTCTTTCTCTTCAATATTTTTTATCTCTAATTTTACTCCCCTTACTTTCACAAAAGTTTTTTCCATTGAAAGAACCATATGGTCTGTTTAACTGTAAAAATTTTCCCCTTCTTTCAATTTCTCATTAAATAATTCTGTGCAACCAATAACTATTTTTCAACATCCTGTAAAATCCTTCCTGGTTGATTCTATGTGCTTTTTCTCCTTTCCCATCTAATCTTGGAGTTAGTGGTTTATATACATATGATTTATTCCTTTGTCCAGAATATGCCAGTAAATAGAACTAAAATGGTATCTCTTCTTAAATAGATAATTTTCTTTACTATTTCTGGTTTTGTAGCATTTACACCTATGAGAACTGGTTGAATGATCTATCAATAAATTTCCTCACAATACCAGAATACCTGCAAACCTTCTGCTGCATTGCCCATTACTTCTTCTATATGCTTTTGAACTATCCTAATTCCATCTTTATCTGTTTTTTTCACTCATCACTTCCGCACCCTTATATGAGAAATGATTATTCTATGGAAGGTTGGATGTTATAAAATATCTCTCTCTCCTGTATTACTATAAAATCTATCATCACTTGACAGAAAAGGACCTTTTGAGTAAATATAGTCATTTAGATGTGGTTTTGTACTTAAGTAAATATAAAAAGGTGAAGTTCTCAACTCACTGGAGAGACCCTGAAATAACTAAAAAGCAAGATTATTAATGGAGATTTTTTCTCTGCCTATTACTTAAAATTTAAGAAGTTAGTGATTAAATACTTAAAGTGCAACTCAAATAAGAAGAACCTAAAAATAAAGGAAAACTTTTTTGGTAAGAGTTTATGTGAAAATTTGAAATAAATTATGTGGGAAATTTAACTTAATAAGTTTATACTCATACTTACTTTGTTATTCTGTATCTCAATACATACTCTAACAAGTCTTCTAATGCCACGGTAGCAACACAACAAACAGTATCCGCTCCCCCATAGTAAATAAATAACTCTTTTCCAATAACAACATTCCCACAGGGAAATACAACATTATTTACTGTTCCCTTTTTTTCAAATTCTGCTTCTGGTTCCATAATGAAATTCGGAGAACGAGCAATAATTCTCCTCGGATCTTCCAAATCTAACAGCATCACTCCTACCCGGTAAATATACTCCTTATCAACCCCATGATACAAAGTTAACCATCCTTCATTGGTACGGATGGGAGGTCCTGCAGCTCCTACCCTATTAGATTCCCAATCAAATGTTGGATGAAGAAGTAAATGGTCATTCACCCAATGAATCAGGTCATCAGAATAGGCCAACCAGATAGAAGGTCTTTTCTCCATCGGCTTTTTCTCTGCTTCCTGGTAAGATGCAAAATAGTTAGTTGGTCGATGAAGCATCACATATCTACCCCTGATTTTTCCCGGAAAGAGAACAACATCGGGGTCAAAAAATCTTTCAGAGGTAATTGGACCTAATCTTTTAAAGTGTCTCATATCTTTAGAGGAAAGAAGACCGCTACGCCTAAAATTTTCCTTCCAAGTAGGAGCATCATTAGGAATATTCTTCCGCCTCTTACCTCTCCAAAAAGCAACTGGTGGAAAAGCTCGCGCCGCATAAGTAATATAGAAAGTGTCTCCTATCTTAACAGCTCTCGGATCTTCAACGCTCCCAGCATCAAATCCATCCTCTGAAGGTGCAAATACAGGCTCTTCACTTACTCGCTCAAAATGAAATCCATCTTCACTTATTGCAAGTCCAAGATAAATTTTCTGTTCAAATTCCATCTCTCCACAAGCAGTATAAAGTAAAAAAACTTTCCCTTCCTCATATACTGCTGCTGGATTGCGAACCTGAACACCTTCCCAATAACTACCTTTTTTAGGCCATAGAATAGGATTTCCTGACCACTTCTTTATTTTCATTTTTTTACATATATAGTATGTTTTCCTGGTGGAACATTAAACATTACTGCTGGTGTTTTACCAACAAAAAGTATTTGACTATTTATTTCTTTTCTATCCATAAATACCTTCACAGGTTTCTTCTTGTTTAATACATAAAGAATAGATGAAGACCTCTTACAAGATATTTCAAATAGATTTTTACCTTTCTGTTGA
Organism: bacterium; assembly: GCA_021157805.1. The sequence continues at coordinate 404 of JAGGVW010000207.1, read as the reverse complement.
ATAAATGTATCTAAAATATGTATTCCTTTAACTTGGGTTGGTTTTCCCGCAATATTCCAGACAAAAGCAGGAGTATTGGTGATATAAATCTGCTTGGCTACATTTGGTACCACATTCTTAATAGTTATTTCAATCCTTCTATTATTAACTTTGGTATATCTTCTTATATCTTTAATGTTGAAAAGATTGGGAGCAGGATTCCTCTTTAACTCTTCAAAACTTTTGCTGTCAAGATACCAACCATAGAGTGGTTTATTTATATCCAGTCCTGCTTTTTCAGCATCAAAGGAAAGGGTAATATCAGTTGGTTCTTTCTTATGATTAAGAAAAGTAAGCAGAATACCTGGCTCTTTTTCTCTTTGTAAAGAATATGCCTCAATATCTGTCTCTTCCATCCAATAACA
>JAGGVW010000036.1 GCA_021157805.1 bacterium | reverse complement strand
TCGTGATTCTTTCCATGAAGGACATTATGGGGAATGTTTGCCCTCCTTAAATATCTGCTTAATTTTTCTGCTTTTTCAATTGAGATTGTTCCAACAAGGACAGGCCTTCCTTGTTTATGGAGTTGCTTGATTTCTTCTGTAATTGCTTTAAATTTCTCTCTTTCGGTTCTGTATATTTCATCATCATATTCTGTTCTTCTCAGTGGTTTATTTGTAGGGATTGCGATTACATCAAGTTTATAAATTTCTTTAAATTCAATTGCTTCAGTCAGAGCGGTCCCTGTCATCCCTGCTATTTTCTTATATAATTTAAAATAGTTCTGGAAAGAAATTGTTGCAAGGGTCTGATTTTCACTTTCTATAGAAACCCCTTCTTTTGCTTCTATTGCCTGATGCAACCCATCACTCCATCTTCTTCCAGGCATTAACCTTCCTGTGAATTCATCAACAATGATAACCTTCCCATCTCTTACAACATATTCTTTATCTCTTTTGAAAAATGCATGTGCCCTCAGTGCCTGATTTATTTTATGAACTACCTCTGTATGGGCTCCATCATAAAGATTTTTCACTCCCAGCATCCTCTCACATTTTCTTATTCCTTCTTCTGTAAGAACAACACTCTGTGCTTCCTCATCAACAATAAAATCAGTATCTTTAATAAGTTTTCTCACAAGGCGGTCAATTTCATAATAAAGATGAGGAGTTTCTTCTGAAGGACCTGAAATGATAAGAGGAGTTCTTGCTTCATCAATTAAAATTGAATCAACTTCATCAATTATTGCATAATTGAGTTCTCTCTGAACTTGGTCTTCCTTTCTTATTGCCATATTATCTCTTAAGTAATCAAATCCAAATTCGCTTCCAACTCCATAAGTTATATCACATTGATACGCCTTCTTTCTTTCAACTGGATAAAGATAGAGAAATCTTGAATCAGCAGGAAGATATGTCGGGTCAAACTTAAAAGCAGAGGCAGAGTAAGGTCCTTTTGCTTCCTTAACAGATACAATACAACCCACAGAAAGACCAAGATAATCAAAGATTGCTCCCATCCATTGAGTATCTCTTTTTGCAAGATAATCATTTACAGTTACAAGATGGCATCCTTTCCCATTGAGAGCATTCAGATAAAGAGGGAGTGTAGCAACAAGCGTTTTTCCCTCTCCCGTTACCATTTCCGCAATTTTCCCTTTATGAAGAACAATTCCTCCTATAATCTGAACATCAAAATGGCGCATATTGAGGGTTCTTCTTGCTGCTTCTCTTACAAGAGCAAAACCATCCACAATAAAATTATCAATTGGTTCTCCATCAGATATCCTTTTCTTAAATTCCTCTGTTTTCTCCCTCATTTGCTCTCTTGTAAGATTTTTTGTCTCTTCTTCTTTTTCATTTATTTTTTTAAGGAGGGAAATACACTCTATAAGGAATGAGTATTTCTCTTTATTAAATACCCTGTTAATAAAATATTTTGTTCCCGGATTTAAAATTTTTAACTTTTCTAAAAGGTCTTCGTAGTATCCCATTAAATTTCCTACCTCCCTTGGAAAGGTGCCGGGGGACAGAATCGAACTGTCCACGCCAGCCTTTTCAGGGCTGCGCTCTACCACTGAGCTACCCCGGCTCAAATTTAAATTACCACAAAAACGATATTTCTGTCAAGGAAAAAAGAAAATTATAAATTTATCCTGATTTCTTTTTCAGTTTTATAAAAACAATTTCTCCTATCTACCTTTCTCATGTAATATTAAGAAGAAAGTATCAGGACCACATATTTATAGGAGATTTTTTTGAGGAATGGAGTTCTGTTGACAGATGGAGAAAAGAAAGTATAATATATTTGTCTCTGGCAACCATGGCGGGAGGGTAACACCCGTTCCCATCCCGAACACGGCCGTTAAGCCTCCCGACGCCGATGGTACTGCCTCCGGAAGGAGGTGGGAGAGTAGGTGTTGCCAGAGACACTTATTATTTATAGAAGTGATATAATATAAAAAAATGAAAAAGAATGTAATTATTGGTATATGTGTTCAATTGCTGCATATAAAGTGTGTGAATTTGTAAGAGAGTTCAAAAAACTAGATAGGATGTTAAAGTTATTATAACTCTACTTACAGCTGATATAATACTTGTAACTCCTGCTATGAATGAAAATATGTGGAAAAATGAAATTATTCAGGAAAATGTGAAAAAGTTAAAAAAGATGGGATATATATTTGTAGGACCTGAAATAGGAACTCTTGCAAGCGGTAAAAAAGGAATTGGGCGGTTTACTGATATAAAGAAAATAGTGGAGAAGTAAATAGAAAATGAATAAAATTGTCTATTCATCCACCTTTTTTCAGGATATCCGTTATATTTTCTTGTCCCAGGAATTGGAGATAAAGCTGCTGGTTGTTGCATAAGCTCCCTTAAAAGAGAATCATTTAATTTTGACAAAAAATTATACCATATTATAATTAATATCAATCTAAATAAAGGAGAAAAAAATGGGAAAAAGTTATTCACTTGAGCCAAAAGAAGTAAAAAAAGTAGAAACAAAGTATAGAAGGATTGTAACAAAAATACCTGTTCCTGAATCAATACCAGTTTTAGAAAAGTTAAGGAAATATGAACCAGTTTCAATGAGTGGACAACCTCCTATTGTATGGGAGAAAGCAGAAGGAATAAATGTTTATGATAAATATGGAAACAAATGGCTTGACTTTTCATCAGGAGTTCTTGTAGCAAATTCAGGGCATTCAAATCCTTTTGTTTTAGAAGAAATAAAGAATCAGATTGAAAAACCGCTTTTACACAATTACTGCTTCCCTTCTGAAATAAGAGCAAAACTTGTTGAAAAAATTGCCTCTCTATCTCCAGAACCATTGAAAAAGGTCTTTCTCTTAACAACTGGAGCAGAAACAACAGAATGTGCTATAAAACTTGCGAGAACCTGGGGTAAAAAGAAAAATAAGAAAGTTATTGTTTCTTTTGAAGGGGCTTTTCATGGAAGAACTCTTGGAGCTCAACTTATAGGGGGGATACCTGCTTTAAAAGAGTGGATTGTAAATCCTGACCCTGATATTGTTCAGGTTCCATACCCAGGAGACCCAAGAGTTAAAGATAAAAGTTTTTCTCTTTTTGAAAAAACATTGAAGGAAAAAGGGATAGATGGGAAGGATGTCTGTGCTGTTATTTCTGAAACATATCAGGGAGCAAATGCGGCATTAATGCCTGTTGAATACGCTCAGGAATTAAGAAAATGGTGTGATAAACAGGAAGCACTTTTAATTTTTGATGAAGTTCAGGCAGGCTTTGGAAGAACAGGCACTTTCTGGGGATTCCAGCACTATGGAATTTTACCAGATATTTTCTGTCTTGGTAAGGGAATGAGCAGTTCTCTTCCAATTTCAGCAGTTGTTGGAAGGAAAGAAATAATGGACCAGTATGCTCCTGGAACAATGACAAGCACACATACTGGTAATCCTGTTTGTTGTGCTGCTGCTTTAGGAAATATTAGAGCAATTGAAGAAAATAAGTTATGGGAAAATGCAAAAAAAATGGGTAATGTCTTTGAAGAAGAATTGAATAAAATAAAAAATAAATTTGATTGTGTTGGCTTTGTTTGTGGAGTTGGTATGGTATGGGCTCTTTTAATTGTTAAAAATGGGACAGAAGAACCAGACCCTGATAAAGCGTTTGAAATAGTAAGAAAATGTTTTGAGAAAGGGCTTTTGTTTTTTGCTCCTGTTGGGTATAAAGGAGCAGCAATAAAAATATGTCCTCCACTTATAATTGGAGAAGAAGCAATAAGAGAAGGATGTAGTGTAATTGAAGAAGCAATAGAAGAGATTGAAAATGGAAATTAAAAAAGTTGTTGAGAAAAATTTTGATAAAGCAGTTGATTTTTTAGTTGAATTGATAAAATTTAAAAGTATATCAGGAGAGGGTGAAAAGGATATTCAGCAATTTATAAAAGAAAATTTTTCTCAATTTGGAAATGCAGAACTTGTTGAAATTGATGAAAATATAAAGAAAGACCCAGAATATACTTTTTCTGATAAAGACCTTGATTATTCAGAAAGAAAAAATCTTGTTTTAAAAATTGAAGGGACCGGTAATGGGAAAAGTTTAATTCTTAATTCTCACTGTGATGTTGTTCCCGCTTCTTCCTGGAAAGAGGCATTTAACCCTGTAATTAAAGACGGCTATATTTATGGAAGAGGTGCCTGTGATGCAAAAGGACAGGTTGCCACAATATATTTAACTCTCCTTACTCTTAAAGAACTTGGTATTAAATTAAAAGGAGATATAGTTGTTGGGATTGTTATTGAAGAAGAAATTGGTGGGAATGGAACTTTATCTTTGATAAGAAAAGGGTATAAAGGTGATGGTGTAATTGTTTTTGAACCAACTGAGATGAAAATACATCCTGCAAATAGAGGGGCTGTTTGGTTTAAACTTGAAATTGAAGGAAAAAGTGTTCATATGGGAAAAAAAATTGAAGGTGTTAATGCAATTGAAAAAATGTGTTTTATAGTAAGAAAACTGATGAGATATGAGGAAAAATTAATTGAAGAAAGTAGAAATGTTCCACTTTTTGAGAAATTTGACCCACCTCCTGTTCAGGTTAATTTTGGAACAATTGAAGGAAAAGGATGGCCTTCTATGGTTTGTAGTAAAGT
>JAGGVW010000053.1 GCA_021157805.1 bacterium | reverse complement strand
GGAAGAGTTGTTTATTCTACAATAGGAAATAAATTCCCAATAGGAATATGTGGTTCAGGACTTATTGATTTACTTGCTGAACTCTTAAAACATAATATTATGAGTAAAAACGCAAAGATAAAAGATGACTTCTATATAACTGAAGAAATAAAAATAACACAGGAAGACATTTACCAACTTATAACAGCAAAAGGTGGATTGAAAACCGACCAGATTTTTCTTATGAAATATTTCCCTGTTGAAAAAGAAAATATTGAGAAAATTTATCTTTCAGGTGGATTTGGGAATTTTATAAATGCGAAAAATGCAATGGAAATAGGACTAATCCCAGAAGTTGATGAAGAAAAAGTTGTAAAAATAGGAAATGGAGCACTTGAAGGAGCAAAAGAAATACTTTTATCAAAAGAAAAAAGAATATTAAGTGAGAAAATCGCAAGAGAAATTCAACACTATAAACCTAACGAAATAGAGAAGAACTTTGCTTATTTAGTAGCCGAAAATATGTATTTCTAAAACAGGAGGGATAAAGTGAAAAGTGCTATTTATGAAAAAGTTGGTGTAAAGATTGTTTATGGTGCGTTGGTTCACAAGGGAACTCATGAAGGACCATGTAGAACAGGAGATAAAAAATCTTTATCGGAGTATGAAAGAAGAAGGGCTAAAGAGAGATTTGAAAATTTTGTAAAAGAGGTGGAGGAAAATATAAACAAAGAAAATACTGATTTATTGAAACCTGTTTATATTGAATATTATGAGGATTTTATTGTAAAGGAAAGTGAATTAAAAAAATTAGAAAATGATTTAGAGAAAACAGACCTTTTTCTTATAGGTTATAGAGTCCCTGGGATTGAAAGGTATAAAAAACCAGTTGCAATGTTAGGAAAGGGAGTAACCAATGTTGATATTTCTGCATATATGAGGAGTAGAGGACTTGAAGGTTATGCCATTTTTGATTTTAACCAACTTAATGATTTAATTTCTTTATTTAAAATAAGAAAAGCAATAAAGAAAACAAGGATATTAAGGGTTTCTGGAGGTGAAGAAATACCTTGGGGAGTTGTAAGCAGTATATATGATTTTGAGAAACTAAAAGAGAAATATGGAACAGAAGTTAAAACAGTTTTATTTGGTGAGTTTTTTGAAGAGATGGAAGAAATAAGTAAAAACAAAAAAGAAGAAGCAGAAAAAGTATATAATCAACTGGTTAAAGAAGCAGTAAAAGTTCATATGAAAAAAGAAGATATAATGGGCAGTATTTATTTTTACTTAACAGCAAAAAGTTTAATGGAGAAATTTAACTGTAATGCTTTTACTTCTTCCTGTTTTGAACTGTGTAGCACACAAATTCCTGAAAAGAAAAAATTTGTCCCCTGTCTTACTCATACACTTTTAAAAGATGAAGGATTTCCTTCTGCCTGTGAAGAAGATGTAAGTGTTCTTTTTGCTATGGCTATTTTAATGTATGTTTCAAAAAAATCATCCTATATGGGAAATCCTTTCGTGGTTGATAAAAATACTATAAGGATACACCACGATGTACCCGGAATAAAAATGAAAGGAATTGACAAAAAGGGACTACCTTATGAAATAAGAAATTTTACAGTTGCTGGCTGGGGAGTAAATATAAGGTATGACTTTTCTCAGGATAAAGGAGAAAAAGTTACACTTGGAAGGTTTGACCCACTTGCTGAAAAAATCCTTCTGGTAAAAGGAGAAATATTAAAAGGTACAAATTTTAATGAGATTGGATGTTCTCTTGGATTAGAAATCAAGGTTTCTGATGCAATGGAATATTTCCATAAAGCATCTGATTTTGGTCATCATCTTGCTATGGTTTATGGAGATTACACAGAGAATATAAAAAAACTCGCTGAATTGATGAATTTTAAGGTTATAGAGGTTTAACATAGAGGTTTAAAAATGGATAGGAGAGAAAGAATACTAACTGTTTTATCTCATAAAGAACCTGATAGAATACCATTTGATTTGGGGAGTTCTTTTGTTACTGGAATTACAAAAAATGCATATATAAACCTTGCCAAATACCTCGGGATTGAAGAAGAGGAGATTGAATTTTTTGACACAGTTCAGCAATTGGTTTATCCTTCTGAAAGATTGCTTGAAAAATTAAGTGTTGATACAAGAGGAGTTGTTCCAAATATTGTAAGGAAAAACCCAGAAATTGAAGAAAAAGAAGATGGGAAATATTTTACAGACGAATGGGGTATAAGGTGGAAAATGCCGAAAGACGGTTTTTATTTTGATATAGTAGGAAGTCCTTTATCAGGAAATATTACGGAAGAAGATATTGAAAAATTCCCATGGCCTGACCCAACTTCTCCTCATTTATTTGATGGAGTTGTAGAAAAAGCAAAGAAGTATTATGAAAATGGATATGCTGTTATGCTTGAAAGTTTCTGCTCTGGTATTTTTGAAATGAGTTGCAGATTACGGGGATATGAACAACTTTATACAGACCTTGCTATGAATCCTGAAATTGCATGTAAAATAATGGATAAGATTGTTGAACTTAAAATAAAGTTCTATGAAGAAGTATCAAAAAAAATTGGAAAATATATACAGTTTATAAGGGAAGGAGATGATATAGCAGGACAGAAGAATTTGCTAATTTCTCCTAAGATATACTCTGAATATATAAAGCCACGGCACAAACAACTATTTGAAGCACAGAAAAAATACTTCCCTGAACCATTTTTTATCTTCTTCCATTCAGATGGTGCTATTTATAAAATTATTCCTGATTTTATAGAAATAGGAGTTGAAATTTTAAATCCAGTTTAAATAACAGATGAAGGCGTAACACTGGAGAAATTAAAAAAAGAGTTTGGAAATAACTTGACTTTTTGGGGTGGTGGAATTGATACCCAGCATACCTTACCCAAAGGAAGTAAGGAAGAAATTAGAAAAGAGGTAAAAAAGAGAATAGAAATTTTATCTCAAGGTGGTGGTTTTATTTTTAATACTATTCATAATATTCAAGATGATGTTCCACCAGAAAACATAATAACTATGGTTGAAACTTTAATGGAATATGGTAAATATTAAAAAAAGAGCGTAACTATGCAAGTTTTAAGTAATATGTACGTTTAATTTCTTAAGTAGTTTTTGTGTTGACTTTGGTATTTCTAAATCTATCCAGTGGTTAGATATTTTCACTTTGCGAATTTTACTTAAATGTAATATTACATAACTTTCTTTTTACCTTACTTATTAAGTGATATGGAATAACTTAATTTTCATAGAAACAATTTATTTCTTTTTCAATTTTATTCTTGAGTATCTCTTTTTGTTTCTTTAAGATAGAGCAAATAAAACGGGTCTTTCGTATTTAAGTTGCATTTTAAGTATTTAATCCGTAACTCTGCAAGTTTTAAGTAATATGTAAGTTTAATTTTTCAATTAGTTTTCGTGTTGGTTTTGGTATTTCTAAATCTATCCAGTGGTTAGATATTT